>DAHXMQ010000020.1 GCA_027371625.1 Candidatus Methanoperedentaceae archaeon
ACTCTGAACATATTACATATTCCTTAACATAGGCATTGATGAGCTCAGTAATAACGTCAGTGGTGAATCTTTTCTGGAATATTGCCCTTACGCCGTCTATTTTGCCTGCCGTACCCAGTTCGCGAAGTAGGAATTTGAATATATGCTCGGGCTCGCGATTTAACCTGTCGGCAATGGCAGCAAAATTTTCAAGTACGGTTGTCTTTCCCTCTGTAAGCAATTTTGGCTCAGGTACAACGAATCGCTCTCCAGAACCTTTGATCGCAGGAAGTTGTTTCAGTGCCCTGTCGAGGTTTGCGAGATAATCGTTCATAACTAAGTCAGAATCAATTCCTGCCCCTTCTCCACTACCACGCTGATAGGAGTGGGGAGCTTGTGACCTGCAGATAAGAGGGATTTTCTTGCCAGTTTGAAACTTGCAGGGTTGACATACACAGTCATTAATTTTTGACCTGCCCTCACCCGTGCTGCTGTTCCCACAGCCTTTCCGAACGCCTGGCGCATTCCCTGTGAAACACGGTCTGCACCTGCCCCTGTTGCCTGTTTATTCTCCCTCAGCACTTCATGCGGGAAAACCCTTATTTTCAGATGGTAATTGGGCTGCCCGAGTGATTCAAGCAGTATTCTGTTTGCAGAGACGCGGGCGGCTTCAAGGGCGCTGTGCCGTATCTGGCAGGCTTCTTTCGCTTTGATGGAAATGCGCACTGGGAATTCGTCTTTTAAGTTTCCCATGTCGTAAGTTACGATCTTGCTTCCAGGGACACCGCCCATGTATTCTCTTCTTGTATAAGAGCGCTGGGTGATATTCCTGTACATTCTTGCCGGTTTTCTTGCCATTGAGTAATCCTCCGATAACTGGAATTGTGCTTCTGCCAGATGACTTTTGGGCTTATAAGCTTTATTGAAAACAAAACATTCAATAGCATTGAAACAGTATAATCCCTAATGACCCAGCAGCTTACCTTCATAATTTATGCATTCATATCCATCTTCGCCATCGTCAATCCCATAAGCGGGGTGATGGCTTTTATTTCCATGACAGCCAACATGAGCAAGGTGGACAAGCTCTATGTAGCAAGGCGCTCGGTGGTGATAGCAACAATTATCGCAATTATCTTTTCTATAACAGGAGATCTCATACTAAGCCTTTTCAACATAAAAGTCGATCACCTGAGGGTGGCAGGAGGCATTCTACTTTTCCTCGTGGCACTCGACATGTTGTTTGCAAGAACCACGCGTGAGAGCATCACAACCGAGGAATTAAAATATGCATCACAGAGGGAAAACATCTCGGTATTCCCGATAGCAATGCCCCTCCTAACAGGTCCTGGTGCGATTACCACAATCATAGTATTATCTGGGACTCTTGACCAAAAACTGATAGTTATAGGGGTAATCCTGCTTACCTTCCTTATCACTTTTTTAATTTTCAGGTTTTCTGATTACTTTAATAAAGTAGTGGGAATGAGCGGGATGCTTGTTATGACACGACTGATGGGTCTTTTCCTCGGAGCGATAGCGGTTAATTTTATTTTTATAGGCATAAAGAATATATTTAATCTGGCTTGAATATGAATATCCTCGTTGCAACTGGAAGACTTGCAGAGAACGCCGTAAAAAAGGCTGTAGGGCATGAAGCAGATGTTCTTGTGCTGGGTATAGATATTGCGGCTTTTGTTACGCCAGCGCTGCTCCTCTCGTCCTTGCCGGAAAAAAAATACGATTTAATACTTGTTTCAGGTCTTGCAGCAGGTGATTTTTCACGGATTGAAAAAGAAATAGACACGCCTGTGAGACTTGGGCCGAAGCATGCAGCCGACCTTGATTTTGTTCTTTCCTATGCTGAAAATACGAATTTCTCCAAAAAAGTACCTGCATGCGAACTCTTAATTGAAAAAAGGCGTTCTGGCGCTCTTGAAAAAATAGAGGAACTTGAAAACAGGGCGGTTTCACCCTTGACGTTGAAAGGTGTAAAACTCGGTGGGAATTCGAGAATGAAAGTGATGGCAGAGATAGTGGATGCAGGTCATCTGAGCAACGATGAATTGATTAATAAAACATTATACTTTAAAGAAAAGGGCGCGGATATCATTGATCTTGGGATTTCACTTGATACCACAGCTCAGGAAGTAAGGACTGCCGTGGAAACCGCATGCAAAGCCACGCAGCTTCCCCTCAGTATAGATACGCTTGACCCTGAGTTAATAAACACTGCACTTGATTCTGGAATAGATATTGTACTCAGCCTGAACTCGGAAAACATCCCTGAGGTGTCGGAGAATATCATAAGACGCAACGCAGCGGCTGTCATAATACCCGACTGCGCCGAGGAGCTTGAAAGCCTGTTCAGCAATATCGAATATGCCAGAAACCTTGGTATAACAAATATTATTGCAGACCCTGTGCTTCCGCCCCTCGGAAGCGGGCTTGTGGAATCGCTCGCAAGGTATTACGAATTCAGGAAACGTGATACCACGACTCCTTTATTCTTTGGCGCAGGTAACGTGACAGAACTCATGGATGCGGATTCCATCGGGATAAATGCCATGCTCTCAGGGATTGCGATGGAGCTTGAAGCAGGTATCCTGTTCACGCCTGAGTTCAGCCATAAAGCCCATAACAGCGTTTCCGAGCTGAAAATAGCTTCCAGGATGATGATGCTTGCTAAGGAGAGGGGTTCTGCCCCGAAAGACCTTGGAATCGATTTACTTTCGATAAAGGAAAAAAGGCGGCGCGAGTTCGCTGTTCTTCCTGAAGATTTTATCGAGGCTAAGCAAAGGGAAAAATGGCATCTTGACCCGGCAGGATGTTTTAAGATTGCCATAACGAACGATGAAATCCGCGATGGAAAGCTCTATAGTGGAAAAATTGTGGCAACAAACAACGGCAATTCAATTGCTGGTGAGACAGCGAAGGAAATACTTGATACTATCATAGAGAAAGGCATTGTCTCGAGGCTTGACCACGCAGCTTATCTTGGCAGGGAACTCATGAAAGCCGAACTTGCCCTTAAATTCAGGAGGAGCTATTCGCAGGATGATAAATTTTGACATTATAAAAAAATTCACAGGTGACGGTGCAGTTTCTGAGATTCTCACCCGTGCTCTCAAGACCCCGTATTTAAATACGGGGATTGATGAAATTGGCATAAGAGATGGCGTTGAGTTGCTCGAAAGCAATAACCTTAACCTTCTCGGGGCAGCAGCGGATGAGCTTCGAAAACACAATGTAGGCGACCTTGTAACCTTTGTTGTGGACAGGAATATAAACTACACCAATGTGTGCTCTTCAAAATGCAAATTCTGCGCATTCTACAGGGAAGCAGGTGATAGTGATGCATACGTTCTTTCTATAGGAGAAATCCTTACAAAAGTGGATGAGGCGGTTCGGCTCGGTGCAACCCAGATTCTCCTTCAGGGAGGACTGAACCCATCCTTAACCATTGATTATTATGAAGAGATGCTGAGGCAGGTTAAAAAAAATTTCAACGTGCAGATGCATGCATTCTCTCCTCCCGAGATTGTGCATATCTCAAAATTATACGGGGCAGGCATCGAAGAAACTATTTTGCGCCTCCGTGAGGCTGGGCTTGATTCCATACCCGGTGGAGGGGCTGAAATCCTCGACGACAGGGTGCGAAGCAGCATCTCTCCCAACAAGATAGGATGGGAGAAATGGAAGGAGGTGATGCTGGCTGCGCATTCGATGGGGATTCCAACCACAGCCACTATGGTCTTCGGGCATGCCGAAACCCTAAAAGAGAGGATAAAACATATCATAAGAATTCGCGATATGCAGAAAAAATATAACGGCTTCACGGCGTTCATTCCGTCGAGTTTCCAGTCGGAAAATACAAAGTTAAAGGGGGATTCGACAGGAATAGATTATCTAAAGATGGTAGCCGTATCCCGCATTCTCCTGAACGGTTATATAAAGAATATCCAGGCTTCATGGGTTACACAGGGTATCAAGGTTGCACAGGTGGCATTGAACACCGGCGCAAACGACCTCGGTGGGACGATGATAGAGGAGAATGTCGTGAGAGCGGCAGGCGTGCCTTTTCACAGCAAAGGCATAGATGAGTTCGTGCACATCGCTAAAAAACTTGGGCGGCAGGTTGCGAAGCGGGATACGCTGTACAATATAATAGAGCGATATTAAGCTTGCAGTATCTCATCCATTTCAAACGCTTCCCATTTTCTCTCACCCAGCACAATCTCAAACTCCTTCGGTGTTAATACGGGCACATGGAATCTTTCGGCATCATCGATTGTTATTCTTGGGCATGCCGTGTTCACACAGGCATCAACCCTGAATGCCAGCAGTTGCTCAGGCGTTACAATATCCATCATGATAATAAAAGCCTCTCGTTTTTGTTTTTTGGCGCTCTCCACAAGCATCTCCGCAAGCTTTATCCTGTTCTGCCCGCTCTTTGTGGAAACGATGATGCCGAAGACCTTTGCCGACATCGAAGAAGCGATATACCCGTTCCTTTTTCGCAGGAAACGCCCAGGGGAAACCTCGCCAGCCTGGTTCAGATACGGGTCTGCCGCAATCACCCTTTTCCCTGTGGCAATCGCAACGCCGAGCGGGTGGAAAAAGCCGCTGCCGATGTAAAGAAACTCCATGCAATCAACCCTCGTTGCCGTGAAATTGCAACCCAAGACCTGACCGGGATAGCGTAACCTCTTATCTCCTTTTCCAATAATTGCCTCCTTTCCATTTTCCTTCAGGAATTTTTGAATTTCCTCTAATTTATGGATATGCTGGACTGTGGTTACAATGCCAATCCTGCTGGTTTTCAAAAGAGGAAGCGCGGCTTTAACCGCAGGTATGACATCCACACTTGAGCGCGCCTCGATAAAAACCACATTCTCGTATCCGCCCATAGCAGCATGCCCGAAATGGAAGAGCATATCAACCCTGCCTGCAAGAATGGTATCGACATCGCAGGCTCCAAAGCAAGGATTGCCTGAAATAATTACCCGTGCACCTGTTTTTCCTTCAATTTCCCTCACGATATCAATTGCATGCCTTTTCAGCCCTTCTGGAAACTGAAGCCCGACTTTTTCGCAGTTCTTATCCTTTATAATTTTAAATACACGTTCAAGATCAAAATCAAATTCCATCTATAACTTCCTTGCTATTATGTACGCTTCTTTTTTTTCTGATTCCAGAACATGGGTAATCTCAAGTCCCAAGGAGGACAGCTTGCTCAGAACTGTGTCTCTATCCTGTTCTTTTGGTAATTTCAGCACTTGCAGCAATATGCCGTTCCTTTTCAGTGCAGTGAGCGCATTCTCAAGGGCTTTTATGGAGGATAAAGGGCTTGCCGTTATATCCAGAAGCAGAACATCGAATCTTCCGCTTTCAAAAGGCATGGTAAAAACATCCCCGAATTCCACTGTTATATTGGGATGTTCTTGTGCAAGCCTTCTAAGTTGTGAGCGAAACTCACGGCTGAACTCAATGCCGTGAACATGGGATGCAACCTCGGATGCAAAGAGAAGAAAACCTCCGACACTTGAACCTATGTCCAATACAACATCACCCTTCTTGATAATATTCGTTTTCTCCTGTATCTCTTTAAGTTTGAAATAGCCTGCGGGTTTATCGAGGTCTTCAGTTATTTCAATCCTATCAGAATATGCAACATCATACGATGGTTTGGTTATTATTTTACCATTGACTCTTACATGTCCTTCGATAATTGCCCGATTAGCGCGCCCCCGAGAGCCGAGATTGCCTACTTCGACAAGATAAGAGTCAAGTCTC
>DAHXMQ010000025.1 GCA_027371625.1 Candidatus Methanoperedentaceae archaeon
AAACACAATTCGCTAAATATCGGCGACTCATCGTCCATAGAATTCTGAAGGTAATATGCGTGCATTAGTAACAGGGGGCGCAGGATTTCTCGGCTCGCATCTGTGCGATTTATTGCTTGCAAAGGGGTATGAAGTAGTATGCGTGGATAATCTCATCACTGGGAATACTCAAAATATAGCCCACATAAAAAGCGAGAAATTCTCCTACATAAATCATGATGTGACAAAACCTCTTTATTTAGAGGAAAAAATAGATTTCCTGTATCACCTTGCTTCTCCTGCAAGCCCGATAGACTATCTGGAATTGCCCATACAGACCCTGAAAGTTGGAGCCCTTGGTACGCATAACATGCTTGGTCTTGCTAAAGAAAAGCGAGCAAGGTTTCTTCTCGCCTCGACCTCTGAGATTTACGGCGACCCGCTTGTGAATCCGCAGACAGAGGAATACTGGGGCAACGTGAACCCCATAGGGCCACGGGGAGTTTATGACGAGGCAAAGCGGTTTGCCGAAGCCATGACGATGGCATACCACAGGTATCATAAATTGGATACAAGGATTGTTAGGATTTTTAACACGTTTGGGACACGTATGCGCCTTAACGATGGACGTGTGGTGCCGAATTTTATTGGTCAGGCGCTGCGCGGTGAGGATCTTACAGTTTACGGCGATGGCTCCCAGACAAGGAGTTTCTGCTATGTGAGCGACGAAATTGAGGGGATTTACCGCCTGATGATGTCGGATTATGCCATGCCTGTGAATATAGGAAACCCTGAGGAGCATACCATACTTGAGTTTGCGAGGATAATACTCAGGATAACAGGGAAAAGCTCGAAGATTGCTTTCAAGCCTCTGCCGGTGGATGACCCGAAGCAGCGAAGACCTGATATCACAAAAGCGCGAGAGCTTCTCGGATGGGAACCGAAGGTTTCACTTGAGCGGGGATTAAAGGAAACCATAAAATACTTCAAGGATGTTTTAAGCACGGTGAAATAATGAAGATACTGGTAAACGGGCGGCGCAGGATTTGTGGGTATGCATCTTGTGTATGCACTTGTAGAAAAGCATTATGTATGTATTGCTGGACATCGCGTGAAGCGCAGCTTTAAAAAATTTGAATAATGGTGTCCATCTGCAACCCCGAGGCTAATCTTTGAAAGTATCGATAGTAATCCCGGTCTATAATGAGGAAGGAAACCTCGAAGTCATTATCTCCAAGATGGTAGAGGTGCTCGAAGAGTATGAAGAAACGTATGACTATGAGTTGGTAATAGTCAATGACAACAGCACAGACTGGACACAGGAAATAATCGATAATCTTGCGAGCAAAAACGCAAGAATTAAACCAGTTCACAGGCACTCTAACCCAGGATTTGGTAATGCGGTGAAGGACGGATTCAGGAATGCCTCCGGTGATATCATCGTAACTATGGCAGGAAATAAAACGGATGACCCACATGATATACCAAGGCTTGTTCGGAAAATCGAAGAGGGTTATGATGTTGTATATGGTTCAAGGTTCATTGAAGGCGGCGCTGTCGAGGGATATCCGCAAGCCAGAATGTTTGCAAATCGCACGTTTAACAATTGCGTTCGGCTCTTCTTTGGGATGCAGCATAAAGATATTACCAATTTTTTCAAGGCGTACAGAAAGGAGGTGATAGATGACATAGGGGATGATTTGGAAGCTTCCGGTTTTGACATAACAGTAGAGCTGCCACTTAAAGCGCATATAATGGGATTTACAGGTGCAGAGGTGCCTGTAACATGGCGTCAGGGGTATGATGAGGAATTCAAGGAGAGGAGCACATTGAAATACGCAAAGCATCTGTTAAAGTTGTTTTTTACAGGGAATGTCATAAGCCTTAAGGATCTACTTGGCTCGGTCGCGTCAGGTTCAAAGTTAAAGCTTTTAGCAGCGCTGGCGTTTGGGATTATTGTACTACTGGGAATTTTCTCGGTCTCTGACTATTCCAAGGTATATGAAACATTAAAAAATATATCACTGTTTTATGTTCTTCTTGGATTTGCAGCTATTTCAGTTGCGTATATAATACGCACATGGCGGTGGAGTGTGCTTCTTAGAACATCAGGATACACAGCGCCAAATGTTATTCTTTTTAACAGCCTGATGTTCGGCTTCCTTTTGAATTTACTTCTCCCCGCAAGGGTAGGCGATATTGCAAGGGGTGCAGCGCTCAAAGCTACCGAAAAAACACCGATGGGCATCAGTCTTACCACCATAGTAATCGAGAGGGCAATGGATATGTTTACCCTTGCGCTATTGTTAGGTGCGGGTACAATGTTCTTATCAAAAAGTACTACAGTGTTCGCTTTTGTCATTTCACTTGCAATAGCGCTTCTGCTTGTGATTTTACTTTTTATTGCGTACAGGTATGACACATTCATTTCAAAAAAGCTTGAAAAAAGAATACCTGCCGTCCAGGGTTTTATGAATTCTATGAAAGAGGGCTTGAAAAGGATGTACCATAACCCGGGCGCACTGGTTTTATCCATAGCTATATCATTGCCTGTGTGGATTCTTGAGATATCAGGAACGTATATGGCAGCAATGGCGATAAAGTACCATATCCCGTTTTCACTTGCAGCGGTAGCAGGGATAATGTCCTTTATATCCCAGACAATACCTGTGACTATTGCAGGAATCGGTATATATGACGGGACAATGGCAGGGGTTTTTACTATCTTTGGAGTTCCATACTCAACAGGCTTGTCCTTGACGCTTGTAGATCATTATTTTATCAGAACACCGGTCGTAATTATATTTGGGGCGATTTCAACTATACATCTCGGATTTGCATCGAGGGTATATTTTAGGAGACATAAAAGATTTCAAAAGGTAGCTACTTCATTCTAATATGCGCGGCTGTGGAAGAGGAACAATAAATTTTCCCTTAAACCCTTTCTCCCTGAGCTTGGGAGCCAGTTCATCCGCGATGTGCCATGAGAATAATAAGGCATATTCGGGCTGATCTTCGAAAAGCCTGGATTCCTCAACTACAGGAATCAGTGTGCCCGGAATGTATTTATCGATTTTATGAGAACCCTTGATCTCCATGACGTAATCCACGATGCCGTCATCGATGCCAACATAGTTGATTAGAGTACTGGCACGGGAAGGAGCCCCAATGCCGTATATGCGCCAGCCTTTCTTCTTTATATCAAGGAGCAGCGAATGAAGCTTGAGCTTGGAAATGACAACATCTTTCTTGAACTCCAAGAGATTCTTTTTATCAAGCACGGTATTTTTCTCCTCCTCCAGCAGAACAGCGACTGTGCTTTTGACGGGATATTTTCCTTTCCTTGCCGCATATACCCTGATGGAGCCTCCGTGCGTGGGGATTTTTTTAGCATGGATGATTTCAAGACCGTGCATTTCAAGCAGGTATTGCAGGCTGTGAAGGGAATAGTATCTGAGATGCTCGTGGTAAATTGTATCGTACTGGAGCGTTTCAATAAGCGACAGCAGATAATGCGATTCGGAGATGAACATCCCGTCCTCCGCAAGCAGTTCGAGGATGGAGTCCACGATGTCGTTGATGTTCTCGATATGCGCAAAGACGTTCGTAGCGGTGATTATTTTTGCCTTCCCGTATTCTGAGTTCACTTTGAGGGCTACATCTCTTGTAAAGTAATTTATGATAGTAGGAATGCCCCGAGCTGTAGCGATTTTGCCTATCTCCTCTGGTGTTATCCCCAGTACCCTGTGATTATCTTTGAAATTGCTGAGCAGATTACCATCGTTTGAGCCGATGTCTATTATTAAATCATCCCGAGTCAGGTCTACTATGGTATTACACTCCCGGTAGAGCTCAGCAAAGTTATCCCTCAATATCTTCGTGGTGCTGCTGGTATATGGATATGAAAACGGAAACAGGATTTTCGGGTCAACAATCAAGCCAAGCTGAACAAGATGACACTTGAGACAGTAAAGAAGTTGTGCGGGATAGCTTGGCTGTTCATGCGGTCTTTCACCAACTGGATTCAGGGCATTAACAGGGGGCAAATATCCTAAAAACAGTACAGGTTCCAAGTTGGGATTATCGCATACTTGGCATTTTTCAACAACAATGCTTGAGCCGGTTTGAAAAGCAAGATTTTTAGATTTTTCCATATAACCTTACCTCATCATGACATATTTGGTTGACATATTTGGTTTTTTGTGAGCATTTTCATCATACCACTGTGCAGTTATTTTCAAGCCTTCCTTAAAAGGTATCTTCGGCACATATCCAAGTCTTTTTAGCCTTGTTATGTCCGGGCATCTCCGCAGCGTGCTTCCTTTTGCCAGTTCACCTGGCACAACAACAATCTCCTTCCCGAAATACCTGCCTACTTCGATCGCGACTTTTTCCATTGTAATTTCTTCCATGGTGCCGATGTGATATATTCCCATGTGTTCTCCTTTTTTTATCACCAGCATAATCCCGTCTATGAAATCATCGATAAACACAAAGGCGCGGGTTTCCTTTCCAGTTCCCTGTATTGGGAATTTCACCTGTTTATCTTCGCTATCCCTGCAGAGTTCTTTCATCCTCAGGACAAACTGCGGTATGACGTGCTCCCATCCCATATCGGGTCCGTACACGTTATGCGGACGGAATATTACTGCCCTCTCAAAATATTTCCTGCCGTAGTTTATGGTCAAAAGTTCGCTTATGATTTTACCTCCGCCGTAGGAATAGCGAAGATAAACAGGTGAAATTCCCAATACAGGGAACTGGAAAGGAAACCCGCGCCTTTGTGTTTATCGATGATTTC
>DAHXMQ010000122.1 GCA_027371625.1 Candidatus Methanoperedentaceae archaeon
AGCGTCTGCATGAGAGGGCATGGAATCCACAAGCACGCCGTCCATGTCGAAAATCACTGCCTTGAGCATCGTTCATAAAAAGGCTGGTATTTGAGAAGGCTGGGAAAACTCCGAAGCCTGAGGATTTTTATGTACTTCCAAAGAAGAAAAAGAAGATTTTTGCAAGGATGAAGAAAATAAGGGTTTTTGATGGGATATACGAGTGTCTGGATCTCCTGAAAAACAGGTGTCTTCTCGGGGTTGTGTCAGGTTCTGACAGGGAAGCCGTCATGGAGATAATCAAGCGATTTTTCCCTGATATATTCGAGGCTGTCGTTTCCGGAAATGATGTCACTCAGGGAAAGCCGTCGCCTGAACCTTATCTGAAAGCAATGGAGATGCTTGGGGTGAGCAAGGATGAGTGTGTTGTTATCGAGAATTCGCCGCTTGGTGTGGAATCGGCAAAGAGAGCAGGCTTATTCTGCATAGCAATACCGACGTATGTGGAAGCGGCGAGGTTGAAGGATGCGGATGTCGTACTCGAAAATCATGGTTTGCTGAAGCAATACATAGCAGGGTTGGTCTCCGGTTAACTTGGAATTATTTATAAACTGCTTCCTCCATTAAGGGTTCGAGGAAAGAATTATGGAATCCGTTTATTTCTATGAAGACAAGGTGAGCAAGGACGTTGCAAAAGTACTTGAGGACGATTTTTTCAAGCGCATCGGCTATACGGTGAGGGAGTGCAGGCTCCTTGGCTCGGAGCGCAAGGGTTATTTTCTTTACATCAAAAGCAATTCCGAGAGCATCGACCGCGCAGAGGAAATGCTCGAGGGCTGCGGTATTGAAAAGCTCATGGGCGAGGAGAAAAAGATTGTTACAGAGGCTTTTGTCGCAGAAGAGGAAAATGCTGCGAGTGGAATGGGGATGATTTTCGGATGACGGCGCCGCATGTTGACATTGCACCTCTGAGTTCGTACCAGTTCGTATTAGTTCGTATTAGTTCGTATTAGTTCGTTGTTTTTTATAAAAGATTGCCGCTGCGCTTTGCGTTCTTCGCGTTCTTTGCGGTGAGTATCCCCATTGGCTGCATCGGTTTTCTATCGGCGCCGCCACTGTCGAAATAATTCAAGGTATCAGATTTAAACACAAGGCTTATTCGTTCATCAGCTCACGAAGCTTTTTAAATCTGCCGGATTTATAATCTTCCCTGCTCTCTTTAATTTGTTCTATAAGTTCGTTGTCTGAAAGAACTTCCAATGTAGATTTCATAGAATCGTATTCATCACTGGAAATAGTACCTCTATACCGCCTTACTGGCATTGCGCCGCAAAGTTCGTTAGAACGCGCTGTTAATATCAAGTAAACCTACCCGAGCTTCCCGATAATCGCATCCACCATCTCGCTTGACCTTGCTTTACCACCCAAATCGTAGGTCACGTACTTGCCCTCAGAGATCACGCTTTCCGTGGCTTCAAAGATAGCCTTCGAATTCTCATGCTCTCCAAGGTAATCCAGAAGCCACGCACCAGCAAGCACGGAAGCTACCGGATTCACCTTATCCATGCCTGCATACTTTGGCGCAGAGCCGTGGGCAGGCTCGAACATCGCATAATTATCGCCTATATTGGCTGAGTAAATGAGCCCTATGCTGCCAACGAGCGCAGAGCACTCCTCACTCAGGATATCCATGAAAAGATTCGTGGAGAGGAGGATTTTCTGGTTGAATAGCTGCGGGTTTTTGATTAACTGCTGCGCGATATTGTCGATATGATATTCTTCTACCTCGATGCAAGGGTAATTCTCGCCTACCTTCCTGACCTCCTCGATAAAAGCACCGTCCGTCTGCTTCAGTATATTGCTCTTGTGGATTGCCACAACACTCTTCCAATTACGCCGCGCCGCCTCTTCAAACGCGTATCTTGCCACCTTGCTGCATGCCGAGCGCGTGGTTTTCCTTATTGCAATAAAAACATCATCCGTAAGCTGGATTTCCTTGGCAAAATAGAATCCTTCGGTTCCCTCGCGCACGCATACGAAATCGACATCCCCGAGCGGCTTCTGCGTATTCGGGTAGGTTCTTATCGGTCTCACGTTGGCATAGAGGTTGAACTTCTGGCGGATTGAGACTGCCACGCTCTTTGGCGAACCTGCACCGCCCGGCGTAGTGGTTGGACCTTTTAAAGCAGCATCCGTATTGCCAAGGATATACCACGTCTCATCGGGAATAAGCGAATCACCGCCGTGCCCTTCCCACCATGTTGCTCCTGCCTCGCACGGGATGAACTCAACACCGGTGCCTATTGCTTCCATTACCCGGAGCA
>DAHXMQ010000128.1 GCA_027371625.1 Candidatus Methanoperedentaceae archaeon
GGCTTTGCAGCAGCGCAGCAGCTTGGGCTTGAAATGTTCGCCGTTGCAGTCGTTCTGGTCGTGGTGTTCGTGATTTCGTACGTATCCATGTGGCTGATCGGATTGCTGATGCATGGGATAACAACAGATTACGGAAAAGAAGAAGTATCGTGAGTGTGAGACAAAACAACCGCTGAAGTGATAAACTAAATGGAAAGACGACATAAAAAAATATCCGCTGGCTTTATAGAAATTATAAAACGCCTTTCGAAGAAGCGCCAGCGGCATCTCTGGAAGGCGGTGGCATTCTACTGGCATGTGCATCTCTATGAGCGCCACAAGCTGAAGAAAATAAAACCAGAGCTGCCTGATTATGAGCTCATCGAGCAGGCTGTTGTGAAAGTATATGGCGAGGAAAAAGCCGAACCTGTTCTAAATACCCTCCTCGAACTTGGAATCCCCACCCATCCATTCAACACACTGATTTATGAAGCCGCCAACGGCGAATCTCCAACGGCAAGAGAGAAGATACACAGCTTTTGCTTGGGCTGCATCACCCAGTTCGGAGAAGAGTATCGTGATGCTGTCATAGAACTTGTTGAAAAAGGGATAATCAAAAAAACAAGAGACCAGGAATGGATAGACTACCTCAAAAGATGCAACAGCTTTGTTCCTGAGGTAGTTGCAGAACAATACTGAACATGGATTACACCGATGACACGGATGCTCATGGATAACGAAAAATCCGTGCAAATCTGTCCAATCCGTGTCATCCGTGTGCCTTTTTCAGTGCCACGCAGACACCAACTTTTTTTATAACCTCTTAACTGCAAGGCTGCCAGCATCTTTGTTTTTGTAAAAAGACTTAATATCCTGAATGTATTTCTAACAAGAAAATTTGGAGGGAAGCGATGATTAAAAATATTGACCATATCGGAATTATGACAAATGACTTGCAGAAATCGGTAAGGTTCTATACAGATGTGCTTGGCTTCTCTATTATAATGAAGATGGAGCTTGAAGAAGCGGGATTATCGGCAGTTTTTATACAAAAAGACGGCAGTAAAATAGAACTCATGGAGTACAGAGGCAAGATTGCTCCAAAGCGTTCAAAATGTGTTGAAATTTCCACAGGTGGGAGTTCTATTCCGATAAATGACCACATCACCTTTTCTCTCGATGATATGGAGGATACGGTAGCTGAACTTAAGGAGAAAGGAGTGGTATTTGATTTAGAGCCAGTGCAATTGGAAGGTGGCATGAAACTTGCTTTCTTTAAAGACCCCAATGGATTGCTGATTGAACTGATAGAACATCCTTGATAATAATATAACTCATGCCTTTACATTAAAGCAAAAAACAGGAACAGCAGGGATAGCAATAGGTATAAATACGGGTACGTAATTATTAAATATTATAGTTCCAAAAAGGTTAGGGAAACGGGAGAATTGTTTGCGATAATCGAGCGAGCAGTTTCGAAGTGCTCATCGAATAAGCTCAATTTTCTTTACCTTTTAAAAGAGTGCAGAAAACGAAATCGAATTTAAAAAGGTGATAAACTATGGTAGAAATGCCTGAAGAAGTTATGAAAATGTTTGACAATCCGGACTGTGATAAACAGAAAGCTCTGACATGGGTATCCACTGTGACAAAAGAAGGAGAGCCTCATCTTGCACCAACCTGTTTTGTCAAGACAGAAGATAATGATAAAATCCTGATTGGTGTCTCTTTCATGTCAAAAACTGCATTAAATGTCAAGAATGGATCCCGTGTAGCAGTTGGAAATGCAGTATATCCAAATGGCTACATGATCAAAGGAAGTGGAGAGATACTGAATTCAGGAAAGTACTTCGAGGATTTCAAAGAACGCATCAACAAGAGGTTCGGTGGAAAGATAAAACCAAAAGCAGCCCTACTCGTAAACGTAGAAGAAGTATATCATCTCAAGCCAGCGGAGGGTAGAAAGAGGATAGCATAAAAAATCCGCTTACCATTTCAGCAGTGGTGAAGATAATGCCTACATGTGAACAAAGAAGCCAATTGAAAGGAGGTGAAAAAAATGGTTGGAATAGAGAGCACGCTGGACCTGTCTGAAGCAGCTAAAAAAGTCAAAAAACCAGAGGTTGCTGATGCCGAAAGAGAGAGACAGAAAGCGTTTTATGCAAAACTGAGAAGCCGCTCGGCAGAACAACCCACAGGCGCACAGTATGAATGACAGGGGAGAGTCGTTTGAACAGCGCGTGCGTCGAAGACGATAGACATGAGGAAGGGGATATGCCAACAAAATTACCAAGCTATCGCCCTTCCATATGCCTGAAAACCTTAACACATCAGAAATTGAAGCCATCACCAAATTCTATTTCAATATTATCCAGCAGCAAATTCAATATCAG
>DAHXMQ010000130.1 GCA_027371625.1 Candidatus Methanoperedentaceae archaeon
AAGCATAAACAATGTAGAGATCCCTGCACATTATCTAATAGGAGAATGGGATAATGGATTTTATTATGCCATGGAAGGTTTTAATTGCGCCAGAACATTGGTAGCTGCAGCATGTATAGGTGCAGCCGAGAAGGTATTGGAATCTGGAATAGAGTATATTAAAGAAAGACATGCTTTCGGCGCTCCACTCGCCAAATTTGAAGGAATACAGTTTCAACTCGCTGAGGATTATATAAGACTTGAATCCGCAAGATTGCTTGTTTATAAGGCAGCCTGGATGCTTGATCAGATGTACACAGAAAACAGGTTCAGCCATAAAGAAATAAATAAAGCCGTAGCTTGCGCTAAACTTATTGCGCCGACAGCAGCTTTTGACATCATTAAGGATGTATTGGCATGGCACGGAGCATACGGCTATACCAGAGAAGCTGGGCTTGAGCGGGGTTTAAGGGGTGTGGCTTCTTATATAATCGGGGCAGAAGGAGCACAGAATATCATGAAGATTATAATTGGCAGAGAGATTTTGGGGAAAGAGTTCGCCCCTTATTGAAGCCTTCAGATACGAATAATAAACCAATAATGGAGAGAAGCGATTGTGGATATTATTGTATGCATCAAGCAGATATATGATCTCGGTCAGATAAAAGCAGACACAGCCTCTAAGCGTCCAGTAACAGGAGGAGTCGCAAGAAAGATCAGCGATTTTGATAAAAACGCACTTGAGGAGGCAGTCAGGATTAAGGAAAAATATGGTGGAAAAGTTCTGGCTTTGATCAGAGGCGCAAATGATGCAGCTAAAGAGGCACTTGCCATGGGCGCTGATGAAGCCATTGTTTATAATACAGACGCTGATTCTCTGGGCACAGCTTCTCTCCTTGCAGGGATTATCCAGAAGATGAAGTACGGCCTTATCCTATGCGGGGAAGCTTCCATTGATGAGTACTCTTTTCAGACTGGTCCAAGACTGGCGCAGGCTTTAGGGATTGCGGTGTTAACATACGCAAGAAAAATCGAGTTAAAAGATGGTGAGGTCATTGTTGAAAGAGATCTCGAAAACAGATATGAAGTAGCTAAAGCATTGCTTCCGGCTTTAATAACTGTTACAAGAGAAATCAATGAACCAAGAATTCCCACCTTGCTTCAGATATTGGGTGCTTCAAAGAAAAAAATAACAGAGATAAGCCCGCAAAAGCCTGAGGTTGGAATTGAGACTTTAAGCACTCTGGCTGTTGAAATGAAACGGAAAGAAATAATCCTGAAAGATGTTGAAACACTGGCTAGAGTTATAATATCCGAAAAGTAGGGACAAAAATGATTTTTGTTTTTTCTGAAGACGATGAAACTGCCTATGAGCTTCTTGCAATAGGGAGGGAGCTTGCAAATTCTCTAAAATCAGAGATTGGAGCAATATCATTCGGGCTCGACGGTGAGGAGGCTTATATTTTTTGCGGAGCAGATAAGGTATATTCCATTCAGTTAAATACAGGCTATCCATCAGAATTGCATGCTGACATTGTTGTGGATTGTATCTCCTCACTTCTCGATCAGTATAAACCAGACATCCTCTTAATAGGTGGAACCAGACTGGGGAAGGAAGTTGCTCCAAGGATTGCACAAAGGTTTGGAGTTGCCTGTGCTTCAGACTGTATCGAGTTTTCGCTGGAACAGGAACGGCTGACAGTGAAGCGTTATGTGCTCGGGGGAAGATTTATCTCGACCCAGAGGTTTTTGCGTAAACCCCAGATAGCCACTGTACCGCCCAGGAGGTTTGAAAAAAAGTTAGACAAAAATAGAAAAGGCGAAATAATTAAAGTCTCCTTGAAACCAGCAGGACCAAAAGTGCAGGTACTGGAAATAAAGAAAAAGGCTCCGGAATTGCTTAAAATAGAAGAAGCGTCAATAATCGTTTCTGCAGGCAGGGGGCTTAAGAAAAAAGAAGACCTCAAGCTTATCGAATCTCTTGCAGGAGTTCTTGGTGGCGCTGTGGGCTGCTCAAGGTCAATTGCTGCCGATCTGAAATGGCTCTCTGAAGAACACTGGGTGGGGTTGTCAGGACATAAGGTTAAGCCTAAACTCTATATTGCCATTGGCATCTCAGGTCAGGTACAGCATATAGCAGGTATAAGGGAATCCAGAACCATTATAGCGATAAACAATGACCCAAACGCACCTATCTTTAAAGCATGTGATTACGGGATTGTGGGGGACTTGTACGATATAGTGCCGAAGCTAACAGCAATATTGAGGAAACGAGTTTAATTGAATATTATTCATCCATACCTATAATATACCCCGTATCCCCCTCTCGGATAGCCAAAATCCACCGCGCCTCTTGGACAGGCAAACTTGCAGGTTCCGCACTCAAGACATCCCTCGTAATCGTGAACGATTTCTTCTCCCTTCTCAAGTGTATATCTTCTTGCAGGACAGAATCGAAGGCACGGCTTATCTATACAATCCCTGCATATGCTTGTATCCACTTTTATGTGCTTTTCTTTATCAACCTCGAAGCTTACAAGTCCAAGCCGCTCCTCAATGCTTATGTTCATAAGGCTCTCATACCTTTTATCATATCCAGAAGCATCTGACCCCTCTCTCCTTTTGTTTCCTCTAATAGCTCGTCAAATGCTCTTTTCTTTTCCCCTTTCACCAGAGCCAGTCTGTGAAAAAGCCTGCACGCAAGCTCCGGGTAAAGTGAATAAAGCCTGGCATTCTGAAGAAATTCAGGCGCACGTTTAAAGGTCTCCCTGTCTTTGAGCACAAAGTCGTTCTTGAGCAGGTATTCATAATGTGAAAGAGTCTTCCTTGAGAAATCATTTCTCTCCATTGCAATTTTTACAACCTGCGCAGCAGTCATTCCAGAGGCAATAGCCATATCCATGCCCCGAAGCGTAAATCCGCTATTCACCAATAGACCCGCTGCATCCCCAACAACAAGCATGCCATCAGTGAAAAGCCCAGTGCGCGAGGCTTCAGGGATTACATGGGCTGAGTACTCCATTATTTTCCCGCCTGCTATCAGTTTTGCTATAGCAGGATTTGAGTTGAATTCCCGAATTATCTCATGCGCCTCTATTCTCTTTTCGATAAGCTGGCTTATGTAAACCACAATTCCCACGGAAAGGCTTGCTCTGTTAGTATAAATAAAACCTCCTCCAGGGATTTGTTTAGTGCATTGACCGATAAAAAGCTGGGCTGCACCTTCTGTGCTGGCAAGGTTAAATCTATCCTCAATAACCTGCGCAGGCATCTCTATTATCTCTTTCATGCCGATTGCAAATTCTTTTACCGCAAATTTCGCAAGTCCAGCTTTCTCTGCCATAAGCGAGACCGCGCCGTCTGCTGCAATAACCACATTCGCTTCAAGTGCATCCCCGCCAGCAACTATGCCTGCAACCCTTTTATTTCTCCATAAAAGATCATCAACCCTTATACTGGGCACTAAGGTTGCTCCTGCTTCAATTGCCTTACCTGCAAACCACTGGTCAAATTTTGCTCTCAGTATTGTAAAGCTATTCGGCGGCTCAAGAAGCTGCTCGTCAGAGAAATCAAGCGTAACAGAGGCTTTATCGCAGAGCAAAGTCAGTTTCTCCCGCGTGACCGCCCTCTCTACAGGAGCTTCTTTCCAGAACTCCGGGATAAGCCTGTTCAGGGCATGCGCATACATCCTCCCGCCCATTACATTTTTTGCTCCAGGATACTTGCCTCTCTCCAGCATCAATACATTGAACCCTATCTTTGCAAGCGAATAGGCTGCTGCACAGCCTCCCGGACCTGCGCCAACGATTATGGCGTCAAATTTTTCGGTCATTTTAATGACTGATGAGCAATTAACAGCCTCAGTATATCAGAAGTCCCTTCGCCAATAGTAAGCAGCCTTGCATCCCGCCAGTGCCTGTGAACATCGTATTCGTCTGTGTATCCATAGCCCCCGTGAATCTGTATTGCATTATCGCATACCCTCAAAGCCATCTCAGAAGCAAAAAGCTTAGCCTGGGAAGCTTCGGAAACAATGTTTTTCCCCCGGTCC
>DAHXMQ010000170.1 GCA_027371625.1 Candidatus Methanoperedentaceae archaeon
AAATGATGTTGCACGGCGGGCAGTTGCCTCTGGCGAGATACAGTTACAGCCCAAAACCATAGAAGCAATCAAAAGCAGGCATATAGTGAAGGGGGAAGTGCTTGAAACTGCACGGATAGCTGCAATCATGGCTGTCAAGAACACATCTTCAGTAATACCGATGTGCCATCAGATTCCCATAACAAGCGTGGACGTACAATTTGATATCGGCATTGACACCATCAAGGCATCGGTTGAAGTCAGATCAGTTGGCAAAACAGGGGTCGAGATGGAGGCGCTCCACGGGGGGAGCGTGGCGCTGCTCACGATCTGGGACATGGTGAAATCCGAAGAAAAAGATGATACGGGCAACTATCCCTTCACTGGAATAAAGAACATCAGGGTTTTAGAAAAAACCAAAAATGATTTGGAGTAGGATTACATGCCTAATAAAAACGATGGGTCGAAGGAGACTGAGGGTACTAAAGGCATTAGGCATTTAATCCTACAACAATATTAGTGATGGTTTTGATAGTATTTAATACTTGCGCTAATATTAAAGATGGTGAATAATAATGATAATAATTATGATGATATACATGTGCTTCGAGTGAGTTCACCTGCTATGTTGGTGTGCATCATCTCTTTTACTTTATCATTCTCTTGAGTCTGTCCAAGCACCCACATCAGTTTAACGAGCGCCACTTCTGAGAGCATGTCTTCGCCCTCGATTGCACCTGCTTTTAAAATATCCCTTCCTGTATCATATACACGGTCGCAAACCCTGCCGTTGATGCACTGCGAGGTCATGACGACCGGTATCCCGGCATCCGTGGCGTTCCTGATAAGAGGGATCCATTCGGTCGAGACATGACCGAGACCAGTGCCTTCTACCACGATGCCCTTATATCCCGAGCCTGAATGGAACAACAGCGATTCGCCGCTTGCCCCTGTGGCATATTTTATCAATGCGCATTTTGGTTCAAGTTTATCATGGAGTGCAAGCCTCTTTTCACCGCGCTTCACGTGACTGGATAATTTTTTTATCTCTCTTGACGGGTATTCGACCTTCCCTATCGGTCTTGCATTTATGGATTGGAAGGCATCCCTTCGTGAGGTGTGCATCTTGCGGACTTTCGTTCCCCTGTGTATATAGCAGAAATCGTCGCTCGTTCCGCCGTGCATGACCACACATACCTCGGCTATGTCGCTTGTTGCAACCGCAGCGGCGCAGATGGCGTTCATGGCATTATCGCTGCTTGGTCTGTCAGCGCTTCGCTGAGAGCCAACGAGCACAACAGGTACAGGGGTTTCAAGCATGAACGAAAGCGCTGCAGCAGTGTACATCATGGTATCCGTGCCGTGCGTGATTATTACGCCGTCTGCACCGTTTTTAATCTCCTCATAAACCGCACGCGCAAGTTCGACCCAGTATGAAGGCTTCATGTTCTCGCTCAGAATGCTGTATATCATGCGGCAGTTGTAATTTGCCATCTCCTCAAGCTCAGGGATTGCGCGCAGGATGTCCTCTGCCGAGAACTGCGAGGTCACCGCGCCTGTGCGGTAATCTATCTTGCTTGCGATGGTGCCGCCTGTTGAAAGTATGGATATGTTTGGAAGAACCTTTTTCTTTTTGGGAAGCGCGGAAACTGGCTGAGCCATTTTTTCTTCTTTTTTTTCAAGCAGGGTTATTCTGGCTTTATTCTTTCTTATCCCGATGTTGTAGCCGTTTTTAAGTTTTAAGACTATACTGTCCGTCTGCGAAGGCATGAGGGTTCCTTCATAACTCGCACCTTCGCTTTCTATCCTGACTTTATCGTATATTTCTGCCTGCATGATATCTTTAAATTGCGGCAGGTGATAAAAAACTATGCCAAGCATAAACATTAATGAGTTATCGTGACAACTCAAGGATATGGCAAGAGTAATCGGTATAGACCCCGGAACAAAGAGTTTTGATTTCTGCGGTCTGGAGGATGATACCGTAATTCTTGATACCTCGGTACCAACCAAGGATATAATCAGTGATACCGGGCTTCTCTCGGATATTATTATGAAAATGGGGGCAGACCTTGTTGTAGGCCCTTCCGGGTTTGGCATTCCGGTTACGGGAATAGAAGACATTGGCGAGAGGGAACTATTCCTTATGTCCCTGATTAAAAAAGATGACAAAAAAAGCAACCTCGGTATGCGCGCATCTATAAACAGGATGAAACAGGACAAACTCCCGGTCTATTTTATTCCGGGAGTTATACATCTTCCAACAGTTCCATATTACCGGAAAATCAACAAAATCGACATGGGAACTGCTGATAAACTCTGTTGCGCAGCGCTCGGCATTAGAAACCAAGCAATGAGATATAATAAGGATTACAACGAGACCTCGTTTATATTATTGGAAATGGGGTTTGGATACAACGCTGTCCTTGCGATAGAGGGCGGGAAGATCGTTGATGGGATCGGTGGAAGCTCCGGCAATATCGGCTTTCTCTCGCTCGGAGGAATGGATGCCGAGCTTGCCTATCTCCTTGGGAAATTCGATAAGGAACTCATTTTCCGGGGAGGAGTGGCAGAGCTTGAGAAAAAGCCTGAAAAATTGGCGGAAAACGAGAACGCATTGAATGCATATATCGAAGGCGCAATCAAGGATATACTTGCGCTTACGGCATCCGCTAAACCCTTGGAAATCCTTGTTTCAGGAAGGATTTCAAGAGCCAGCGGCGTTTTTGAGGAACTGGAAAATCGGCTTGATTTCCCTGTGCGAAGGCTTGAAGGCTTTCCGGTCAAAAACGTCAAGGAAGCAGCCCAGGGCGCAGCATTCGCTCACGGGAACACGAAGCGGCGCGGCAGTGGCTGCGGCTTATGCCGTGATGATGCATCTCGGCATGGAAGGGTACAGGAGAATCGT
>DAHXMQ010000174.1 GCA_027371625.1 Candidatus Methanoperedentaceae archaeon
GCCTTATCCGGAAAATAGGTATGCTTCTTCCTGCTGCCTGTACTCTTCCTGCCGTTGGATTTCTGCCTGCCCTTCTGCTGTTTCACCAGGCAGGCGATGAGGATTTGGAAGCGCTGTATGGGCAGCTTAAGGCATTCCAGAATAAGCGGTACGTTAAGGGGATAGAATCACCGCTGTGCAGCATCTGCCCCTTATACCAGTTTTGCAACGCAGAAAGCATGCAAGATTATGGGCTGCCGATATATTTAAGGAACTGATATGTGCGTTAACCAGAAGCCAGGTGTTATGCAGCCGCTGCGGTAAGCGCGGCACAAAACCGCTCATTGTGCCTAACCCGTATGGTGAGGTGGTGATTTATATGTGCGACGTGCACTATGAAAAGTATATGGAGGGCATAAAATATGGTGAAACAGCAGAAGGGCAGGCAGAAATCCAACGGCAGGAAGAGTACAGGCAGCAGGAAGAAGCATACCTATTTTCCGGATAAGGCAGCTGGCGGCAAAAAGTTATCTGAAAGTGAACTCAGCGGCATCGTGAACAGGTACCTTGCTGGCGAAACATACAAGCAGCTTATGGGGTCCGGCATTACGCGTCGGCAGATAATCAACGCAATGGGCTGGGCAGAGAAAAAATACAATATTTCGTCGCACCACCTTAACATCCGCAAATTAGTTGCCGCAGCGCACCGCAATAAGGGCATAGTCAGCAATAAAGACATCGTGAAATACACAGACTGGAAATTCCCGCAGTCTGACAAGTACCAGCTGCGTGCCTACAGCCCTGAGGACTTAGAGGAATTTTATGCTCAAGAATATATCCAGGAATTAATTGACACCGGCGAATACACACCCGTGGTGCTGGTAGCTGTATGAATAAAGCAAAACGGTACTGGCGCACAATTGAGCCGCTGGCGCTGCAGAATCCCGTGCCGCAGCAGTGGTGCACGTGGGACACTGAAGCATACCGGTATGAAGCTGCCAATGGCGAGGACCAGGTGTTTGCAGTTGGTTCCGTATATGACGGCGCAAAATCCTGGAGGTTTGATTCCTTAAGCGAGTTTATTAACATAATTATGCTTACTGCTGACAATGCGCCAGGCGACCTTTATGTTTATGCCCATAACGCGGTGTATGATTTGTCGCTCACTGGGCTGAAAAAAGACATTATCATGGGCGATAAGCTTGGAGGATTCACCCGCGCTGGCAGGTATATGATAGAACACATTGTAATCGTTAAGTATAAGCGGCACCGCAAAATCAATGGCGTTGGTGCAACGCAATACCTCTATGTGCTTGATTCATACCAGTTGCTGCATGCCGGTCTTGCAGCGCTTTCCAAGTCGTTTTTGAAGCAGGAGAAATATGCTACCACTGACGAATATGCGATGCCACCACCGAAATGGAATGCGTTTATCAGCAGCGACGGGTATAACCTCGCAGCCCAGGATTCTAAGCAGCTTTATGACATCCTTGGCGCATTTTTCTCCAACATAACTGCACTGAGTGTGCCGTTTTCGCATACTTTGCCGTCTTGCGCTTTCCTGCATTTCAGGCATAAATTCCTTAAGCGCACATTAAAATACCCCAACCGCAAAGATTATGTTATGAATATCCTTGAGGCATACCGTGGCGGCATAAATAACCTTTATAAGCCTGGGTCCTTTAGTGTTTCAGTGGATTATGACGTCAATTCGCTGTATGCCACGGCTATGCTTAAGCCGATGCCTGGCAGTTTTTTGCGCCGCACCGGCGCTCTTACCATGGGCGATTATTTAGGTTATCACAACAATAATTATGTTATCGCTAAAGTAGAGTTTGAGCTCCCTGGCAGTGTTGAGATGAGCTTTATTGTTAAGAAAATGCACGGCAAACTCATACCGCTGCAGGCTGGCAGCTTATGGTTGCACACGCCTGAGATAGACTGGCTTATAAAACATGGGGCGAGCATCAAAATAACTGATTCGTACCTCTATGAGCTGGTGCCAGACTTATTCCGTGATTATGTGGATTTCTGGTTCGGCATAAAGAAAAAAGCAACTGCTGAGGGTGATTCAGCCCTCAGGGACATTTCAAAATTATTCCTCACAAGCCTTTATGGCAAAACAGGGCAGCATAAATCGTATTCCGTGTTTACGCCAAACAGTACACCTGCCCAGGTCCAGGCGCCATCACGGCTCCTTGTGGTGAATAAAGACGGCACAAAGGTGTTTATCACCAATTACGGTTATTTTACGTCTGTAATAGATGAGCAGGACCCAAAGTATTCGCCAGAACTGGCTGGCGCCACAACTGCTTACAGCCGCATAATCCTTGCAGATTACGTGGAACGGGCAGGCATTGGCAACGTAATTTACGTTGACACCGATTCCATCCATTGCACAGGGCATTATCTGGATGACTGCCTCGGCAGCGGGCTGGGGGAACTTAAAATAGAGGCAGAGGGTCCGGCTGTTTACAGGGCGCCTAAAGTGTATAATATAGGTGATGTAGTTAAATTTAAAGGCGTAAATGTCAGGCGCGCGGAAAAATTAACCGATAAATCGTGGCGTGTTAGGCAATTTTCGCGCACTAAAGACGTTAAATGGAGTGGAGTATCTGTGAGGGATAAAATAAAGACAATGACGTTCACAAACGACAAGTTTAAGTGGGTCAACGGGAAGGCAGTATGCTGGAGGCAGGATGAGCTTGAGTAAAGCAGAGATAACACGCCACCGGGACAGCGGCGTGCGGTTTGAATCGGAATTAAAGCGACTATTGATTATGTCCGGGCTGGATGCGTGGAATTTAGGCTACAATGAGCGCGCAGATATACTTGTGGTCAACCATAAGGACAGGGTGATAGAATGCAAGGTGGTGCACGGGACGGCGTATAATTTTTCGCGCAACAGCGCAAAGCAGCACAAGCGGCTCATAAAATACCAGGAAGAACACCCTGATTCCAGTGTTTATTATGCTGTTAAATACGTTTATAAGCGCTCAAAGAGCGAAATAAAGTTTTATGCCCTCAGCGAAATCATATTTATGCCGGAGATATCAATGGATTCACCATTTGGCTATTCGCTAAATCAGTTTGTGAGCCATTGCAAGGAGGAAGCATGAAAAAAATATACAAATACCCCAAGAAATGGCGCGACGCCCACAAGGAAAAACAGGCAGCATGGGTGCGGTTCCACATCGACCAGTACAGGCAGCAGCAGGAGGAATGGCGGTACAACCACCCAGGTTATTTTGCCAGATACCTCAGGAGGTGGCGGCTATTGCATAATAAAGTCCTGGGTACACTTATGACAGAGCGTATTGCTGCGGCAAAGAGCGATGATGAGCTGATTGCCCTGTTAAATGGTGAAATAAAGCGCTTAAAGCTCCGTTAAATGGTGATTAAATATTTATAAATATTTATAAATGTTTATCGCACCATTAAATACCGTTAAACATTTTTACTAAAGTGTATGGACAAGCTTAAATGGCAGGAATTTATGCCAATAATCTTTATTTCCAAGGACGGAAGGGCAGCAATCAGCACCACAAAGGTGTTATATGACGCTGCACGCTTCCTTAACCGCGAACCAGCTGTCATAACCGTTAAGCAAAACGGGCTGGTGCAGGCGCGCACAAAGGCGCTTGAAATAGTTAAAGAGTTATGGGAGCCTGGGGCACGAGGGTTCTTTATTGATGACGACATCGAGTGCGAAGGCAATGCCGGAAACACAATAGCTGATTATGTAAGGCGCGCTGATGAGGAAAATTGCTCGTTTACTGGCGCGTATTTAACAGCAATGTCAACTGCCAGCATCCAGGTTAAACCAGGCGTAAACATTTCACCGGAGGAATACCCCCATATAGATAACTGGGCAATAATAAATAGGGCAGGATTGGGCTTCTATTACGGGGATTTGCCGCAGGGGTATGTTTTCAATTATGAGCACAATGAAATGGGCGAAGATTACAGGTTCTTTGCAGATAACCCGGAAATTGTGCTTAAACTGGCAAAATCAATTACCTTAAACCACATAAAAACAATTCCGTTATCTTTGTTGACACCATAGGAGAGAAATATATGACAGAAGTAGTAAAACTAAGCCCGCAGGGCAACGCAACACCACCACCGCCAGCACCAGGCAAAACGCCAGCACCAGCAGCGGCACCAGCAGCACCTCCAGCAGCTAAGCCCAAAGCAGACGCTGCGAAGCACCGCAGTGATTACGGGAAACCGCACAACAAGCCAGCCAACAAACAGGAACCGCCTGCTGAAGCTAAAAATGAGAAGCCTAAAAAGGATAACAGCGGCATTGCTGCCGTTGTATTTGTGGCAATCGCTTTAACCGGCGTTGCAGTTTATTTTCTTGCGAAGCAGCTGCACCTCATTAAGCCAGTAGCGCAGGATGACGGCATCCAGTACCAGCAGGAGGAGCAGTAATGGCAATGAGTGCGTTTGAATCGCTTATAATGGGCATCTTCACTGATGCTTCGTTTGTGCCGGTGCTCTCCAAGGAAGACCGCACTGCAATAATGCAATATTACGCAGCTAAATTCAAGCAGGCGAATGTGCCGGCAGACATTGATTTCTTTGCGTCGCTGGCTTCAAGCTATGATATGCGCGAGCACCCGTATTCCGCGCTGAAGGCTGGGCTGATTGGCGGTGCCGTGATAAAAGCACTGAGCGGGGCAGTGGATAAGCTGCATGTAGCCAAAGAAGATTTGCCGTTCCTTGAGATGCTGTTTTCAATACCGTTTTTCAAGGAAAAAAGAATGGATGCAGTAAGGCAGAAAATCGCAGCGCTTAAAGAGGTCAAAAATGAGTGATGAGCGGGACATAGATTCCATCCTTAAGGAATTTAACGCCTCAGCAGAGGCAGCACCCCAGCAGCCAGCAGCCGTTGAGCACATCTTAACGCCAGAAAACTTAACGCATTCTCTTGCGTCGCTTACCAAGATGCTCGCCAGGAAACTGGATATGCCTGAGATTGCGCTGACGCCAGACGATGAGGAAGATTTGACCAACGCCCTCAAGCCGTTTGCTGACAAGCTGGATTTGCTCATAAAGTACTTACCATATCTGCCTCTTGGCATATTCGCAGCAGGCTATTCCATCCGCGTATATTCTGGAGTAAAACGGAAGAGCGACGAAAAGAAGGCAAGCAAAATCGCCAGCCGCGACAAGGCAGCGCAGGCAATAGCCAAAGAAAAGGTTGATGCTGCGCAGAAGCAGGATGCCGAAGCCAGCAAAGCAGCAGCTGAGAAGGAAATAAAAGGAGGGCAGGCGAATGAACAACCTGCCTCCCATTGACATCTCTGACAAGGTAGTTATCCTGGGCTATAGCGGGTCTGGGAAATCTACGCTGCTTGGCTGGCTCCTCAAGACAATTAAGCTGCGCCCGCTGTACATCGTTGACACCGTTAACATCTACTCAGCGGTGCCTTCGTACAATTATTCCGGCACCACCAAATGCAACAACCCGGCTAAGGGCAAAATATGCTTGAAGCTGCATACGCCGGAGCAGTTTGAAGCATTATTGACCTACCTCAACCACAAAAAAAGCAATTTTTTCCTGGCAGTCGACGAAATCGACAGGTACTGCGACGTATGGCACCTCACCACCGAGGTTAAGCTTTACCTCGAGGAAGGGCGCAATTTCGGCAGAGGCGGCATATTTACCGTTCGCCGGGTAGGGTTCCTTAACAAGAGCATACTGGGCAATGCCCATTACCTTTACCTTTTCAAGTCAAATAACGCAAGGGATTTGCAGTACCTTGAGCAGATAACCGGGCTTGATTTATTTTCCCTTAAATATTCGCAGGAGCACGCGTTCCACGTGATAGATTTGCACAATTCGCGGGACCTGGGGGAATTTGCCCTCAAGCTGTGAACATTTTTACATAAGCTATAGGTGAAACTAATTATGGCAACAGAACACCTTGACCTCATCCTCGACGGGATTATCTTCGTCGCGGTTTTAGTGTTGCTCCTGAAAGCCTTTGGAGTGATGTAAAATGACAGGAAATACCTCAGCTAAGCTCATAAAGTCCGGCTACTCGTCCCTAACGGGAGAAGTGCCCCTGGACGTTGCGGCTTCATTCAGTGTGAGCGGCAGTGCTGCTCAGGGTACCAGCGTACCTGCGACAATCATTCCGGACCCTACTCAGCCCGCGGTGACGCAGTCTTATGTCCAGGTTCCTCCTGACGAATACTGGCTCGTATATGGGGTTTATTCTCCAGTGCAGACACCAGCGCTCGACGGGTACGTACAGTTCGTTGTGAACAACAAGGCGCAGAACATAACGTTCGGTCCGCTTTCACAGACGTACAGGAACATATTTGGCTATAAGTCGCTCTCCAGCACAATACTGGCACAGCCGAACTCGCAGATTGCGCCAAAGCTCATAACAGCCGCAGCCAATACTCTCACCACACCCGTTTCGGTTTCGGTGAACATAGAGATAAAGAGGCTGCCGCAGAACTACACTGGCAAAATCGTAGCATAGGTGCATTCTTATGGGATGCACTGACACTACCACACCCAGCGGAAGCGGCGTAAGCACTGCGGACATATTCTTGCTCGCTGCGCTTGCAGCATTCGGGCTGTTCATAGTCATAGGAGGCTTGTTTATATGAGCTTCCTCAGCTTTTTTAATGACCTGAATACAGTGGGCAACGACATATCATGGCTCAGCAATAACGCATTCCTGGTCTTCGGTGTGGTGCTTTTATTTGTTTTGCTCATAGTAGTAGCAATAATCGCGGTGAGATAAATGCGCGCAATATACGGTGGCGGCACATACAACCAGCTGCCAGAAATTACTCCTATTCCGGCTATCAGCCAGCCAGACAGCTCTGGCTCCGTGACGGTATCATTGCCGCCTACCCAGCAGGCAGTAGTTAACAACGCCAATTCCATCATAGCAGCTGACAACAGCATAATCAGCAATTCTAACACAGAAATACAGCAGGCTAATGCTGCAGCAGGCAGTGCGTCTGGAAATGCAACAGCAACAACTGCACCAGCAATCAGCGCAAAAAACGTTGAAATAATAATCATCATTTCTGCAATAGCAGCCGTGGTTCTTGGCATAGCGGTTTACGTTATGGGGAGGAACTAATGATACCTTATTATGCATCGCCTCCGGCGACACCAGAATCAACCGGGCACGCGTACCTCATTGGCGGCGTAAGCGGTCCAATCGATGTTTCGTCACCCCCGGTGCATGCAGCCACAAGTGCCATAAACACTGAAGCAATTGTCATAACAATTTTAATTGTCCTTGCCGTATTTGGGCTCGTTGCAGCGGGGATGATGTCATGAGCTTTACGCTAACGTGGCATTTTGAAGACGCAAGCAACGGCTCACCAATAGATGGGCTTCCCATAACCATATCATGGATTTATGCTAACGCCAACTGCTTCGGCAGCGTAAACAATTACACACCGGTAGTTAAAACAACGGATTCAAACGGCGACGTGTCAATGGGGTTCGGCAGCGGGGCGTGCGGTTCCGACCAGATAACAGTATCGTTCGCAGGGAATGCATATTGGCTCGGTGTCCAGGAAGAGTACAACGTGGGCGTCAACAGGGGCGGCGAGACAACGTATACCGTCTACGTGACGCCGGTGAAAACTGTGACGGTTTTTAACCAGACAACTACATCTGAGAGCGCCAGCGGAGCAATAACCAGCGGGCAGAGTGCTCAGGCGCAGGCAACAGCTGCTGCCAAGGCGTCATCGCAGCTGAGTTCACTTGGGGCAAGCGCCCAGAGTGATTTCGAAATAATTGCCATACTTGCTGCCATAATTGGTGTCATAATAGCAATCGTGGTTGTCTTGAAGATGAGGAGCGGATAATATGGCTACTGAATACTGGTTCCACAACGGGCAGGTGTACGATTCCGACCCCACAGCGTCAGTTATTGCCGGCGGAGGCAGCATACCTTTTAACCTCACTGCCGTAATAACAATATCTGCTGTGGTTGCATATGCAATAGCCATGGTGATGGATAAACCTGGTGTGGCGGCTCTTATATTTGGGTTCCTTGCAGGAATACTCTTTATGGAGGCATTCCATGTCTGATAAAAACACTCAGAAGGGCATTGAAGCAGCAGCTGCGGCACCGCGCGCGGTCTTTACCGGCGCCATCTATATGAACATAACGTCGCTTGGCGAATCGCACGGCATAAAAATAACTGCTGGCGTAAAAAGCGATGAGCTGTATTGCGCAGGCAGCGCTAAAAATGAAGCCACATCAACAAATGTAGTTGTGCGGCTGCAGAGCTCATTCTTTGATTCAGGGTACGTTGACATAACACTCCTGCCTGGAGAAGTTGTAAAATTCAAGCGGCTGAAGCTCGACAGCCTGTATTGCCCTGGGCTTGCCGGTGCAAATACACCAAACGTAAGTGCCATAGCGGCACCATATTTTGCGGACTATTTTACTCTCGGCGACCCCGAGATTTCAATATCTTAGGAGGGAGAAATGTCCCTCTATAATTTTTCTGTCGCCCCAGGCGAAAATTCGCAAATACCAAACGTCTGTGCCAGCGGTTATGTAAAAAATAACAGCAGCACTGCAATTGCAACATTCGTGATATACAGCGAACGCAATGCTACGCTTAATAAAACGCTTTCACCGCAGCAGGCATTCAACTTCACTAATTTATACATCCTGAGAATCCTTAACACTTCGGCAGATTCGTCGTGCATCCTGGACGTTATTTTCTCAGACACCAGCGCATTTTCGGCAACAGAATCTGAAAGCGTAATCCAGCTTGGGTCCCTGGGCAGCTCACTGGGCAATATCCCCATAGAGATTGCAGCTAACAGCTTGGGGAATATCCCAATAAGCATTGACGCAACAAACATAACCGGGAATATCCCCATAGAAATCGTTGCAAACAGCTTGGGGAATATCCCCATAACAATAGCTGCAAGCACCATAACAAGCCTTCCAATTGAAATTGTCGCCAACAGCCTGACAAGCCTGCCAATACAGATTGTTTCGCTTGGCAGCACATTGGGAAACATACCAATAGAAATAGCTGCCAACAGCATCGGGAATATCCCCATAGAGATTGCATCTAACAGCTTGGGGAATATCCCAATAACATTAGCGGCAAACACGGTTGGAAATTTGACAATAGACATAGCCGCTCAAAGTGTGGGTAATCTTAATACGGACATTGGTAATTTCAGCACAGACCTGCAGGAAAACCAGACAAGCGGCACTAACACATTGACGTACAATCCATGGGGATTTTCTACAAGTGTGAATCCAGCGGTTCTTGCAACTGGGTCAACCTTTAGGTACTGTATGATTCAGCAAAACGGTGCGGCTGGATATCCAATATTCTATTTTAATGTAATTAACCCCACATCATCAAGTGCATCTGCAAATATTACGGTATATCTATATGACCATTTACCTGAAGGCGGTCCATCAACTACGCCTATAAACCAGTTTACATTTTCAACCGGCACACTTGCCGCAGGTGCTCAGGTGTGGGTTACTGTGCAACCAAACATATACTGGGCATACAATACTTTAGCCGTCATCCCGCAAGTTATAACTGGCACAGGTGGTTCAGAGATAGGCGTGGTATTACCTGCTTCAGCAAATTATATAGATGCACATTTCTGGAATGGTACTTACTGGAACAGTTTGGATTATGGCTTTGTCGGATTCTGGTCAATAACCAACACCGCACCCGCATCATTACCAGTAGCCGTCACCAATCCCATAAAGGTAAGCGAAGGCAACGCCGCAAGCGTAATATCATCAACCAAAACATCCAACGCCATAATAGGTACTGTGCCAAACGGCAAGAAATGGAAAATACTAAGGGCATACATAACTATAACTGCCAGCTCAACGGCAACATGGCAAGCATCTATAGCTATATTACCAAACGGTACATCGTCGAATACTTACGAAAATCTTGCCTATGTCAATGTATCAGCAACAATTAATGATGTATATAACGGTATTGGTACAATCACAGGCAATATTGGAGTTACCTATGGCAACAATGTTCAGGTACAAATGTGGAGCGATTATCCCATACTGTATGCCGGCGATGCTATAGCAGTTTTCAATAATAATGGACTTACAGACGCATATAAATACATGGTTTGGTATGTGGAGAGTGATATTTAAATGCCAGATATAGACAGCGAAAGGATAACGAGAATTGAAAGCAAAATAGACGCTCTAAACGATAAGATAAATGACCTTAACCTGAAATATCAGTTGGAAATAGCAAACCATAGGCACACACAAAATATGGCTAAATTCACTATTACCCTATTAGGTGTATTAAATTCGCTGTTCATTTCCCTTATTGGATTAAAAATTATATAATCACCGCGAGCTGTGGGTTATACATTAATTTATAAACACCGCAGCAACATTTTAACTAAAGTATATGGACAAAACAGTAGCAATTAAACTGCTCCACACTGTGGACAACGTCGTGATGAGCGCCATTGGGGCTACCGTGTTTATCTTCGGGTTTATCCACGCAACTCCGCTGACTACAATCGCCGCAGAGTACGTAGGCATATACGGCACCTATTTCGGCGTGCACGTGTTTTCCTCGAACAGCGTCTCAGCAAAGGGCATAGCAGCATCAGCAGGTACAAAACAGTAAGGCGGGAAAATGCAGGAAATAAACGAGATACGGCAGGACCTTGCTGCCCTTAAGCGAAACTTCGAGAATACGCTGGCAATGATTAACGCCAGGCTGGCAGCAATAGACAACGCGGTGGAAAATGGCAAAAAAGTGGCTGCAGAAAGCAATAAACCCAAAACATAAAGACCGGGTTAAAAATTACGTCAGGCGGTTATACGGAGCCAAGGCATTCACAGAACGCGGCACCATAAAGCCTGAATACTTGAACAAGGCTGAAGAGCACGCAGAAAAGACCGGTAATACCGGGCTAGTCCGGGCAATCGCGCTCGCAAAGCGGCTCAAGAAAATGCATTAGCATGAAAATCACGCTTATCCCCCTGGAGATATCACTTTTTACCATCCTTGCCCTTATCATAGCGCCGCTTATCTCCCCATCGTACGCAATTTACACGGGCACCTATTTCCATAACAACCTGTGGAATTTTGGGACTACGCTTTTCGGCACTGTGATATTATGCTTAGCAGCAGCTGGCGTTTACACAGCCATTCTGGCTATAAAATTCAATGCCGCATATTACGCAGCATTGATGCCAATCAGCATATCACTTATTGCCCTGGCATTTTACGGCATCTATTCGCCCTTTGTCATCACTGCAACAATAACAGGCATTGCAGACACCGGGCTCATAATAACAGCGAACATAATAAGCTTCCAATGGGGAGCTTCAAAAAAATAAGGTTATAATGTAAGGGGTAATTTATTTTTACTCGGCAGCAAGCCGCTCGTCAGCAGTTTTATCTTCCACGTATGCGTCTATGGCAGATACCACGGAACCAAGAGCCAGCATTGCCACGCCAGCCTTGTGCCCGTTAAGCAGCGCAGCAATCTTTATTGCCAGTTCGTACGCTTCTTTGCTGTCGTCGTCGCTTATTTTCACGTGTCCAGGTTCTTCAGCTGTGATTTCTATCACCATACTGTTATGCCACCAGTGTATTTAAATTTTTCTGCAAGTTCTGCCAGGTGGTTTTCGCGGCTGCGCAAATCAACAAACACCGCCCAGTCAGCCAATAAGCCTGCTGACTTCTTGCCGCCCATATTATATACAAACAGCCGCGCAGAAAGATAATTCATTGCACCGCCTCCGAAAACGAAAACCCGCACGCCCGGCAGTGGAACCCAACAGTATCTGGCTCCGATAGTATCAAATCGAGGTAAGGCGAACCGCAGCGCTGACACACAGCTTCATTTATCAGCTTGCGCCTCCTGTGTGATTTCCCAGGTGGAACCACTGGCTTAGGGTTGAACGTCATAGCCTTTTCACCATAATGTACTGCTTGGAAACACTCAGCACCTCGAGGTTATATTTCTCAACCGCTTCCTTATAGTCCATGACACCGTCAAACAGGTGCCCGCTCACTATGGAAACCAAGGGGACACCACCTGGCGGCTCATACATCAGCCCCGTGCCCTTTACTTTACCTATTACATATAGCATCTCTGCCACCCAATACTTATATCACGGGGAAGTATATAAACCTTTCAGCTGAAATAATACTTCCCAAGCAGCTGCGTAATTTTAGCAAACATGCCCCGCAGCGACTTCATTGTGCTCACAGCGATAAAATCTACACCAGAAAATGCCTTTGTGGTAGCAGCAACCTTCTTTTCGTCAATGTCGTTGTCGAACCATATAAGTATGCCGCCGCGCCTGTTTTTAGCTGCCATAAACATCTTCACAAGCCTGCCTGCCCACTTATCTTCAAACTCGGCATCAGTGATAACTATGAGCGTGTAGCCGCTGCTTATGTACTTCTCCACGGTAAACACATTATCAAACAGCCCTGACGACCCGGCACCCACCTTGGCGTCAATGTCCTTGGCATACTGCGACCCAAAGGCATGCAGCGCAACCACGGACCCAAGCTTCTCCAGCTCCTTCTTAAGAGTAATAGCAAGATTGCGGGCTACTGCATCTTTGAATAAATCCTTATTATTCTTAATAGCCTCTGCCGCCATGGACCCGCTCTTGTCAATAACAATCAGGAACTTACCGCGGTGTATTTTATTAAACCGGCGCTGCGTAAATACTGGGATATTTGCCTGGTTTTCTCTTGCCTGGATGTATGACTTGACATTTAACCTCCCCTGCTGCCTTGGGGTGCGGGATTTAATCATCAAATCCCTAACACCAGCCTTAACTGTGTTAATTATAACCGGCAGCTTATGGTACTCCCTGTCAACGAGAATATCTGATACCGCGTTTTTGCCAGATACCTGTTTGTTAACAGCTTTCTGCGTCTTATCGTCGTTATTCACAAGCTCTGCGCTTTTCGCTGCATCATCAAGCGCACCAGACTCATTCAGCGATGCGCGGATTTCTTTATCTTCCTTGGTGCTGCCGCTCCCGCTGCCGTTCCCGCTGCGCTCTACTTTACCACCAGGACTAGCAACGCCACCAGAGCCAGATTTTTCACCGCTGCCGTTATCGCTCTCTTGCCTGCCGTTATCTTCATTATTGCCGCTGGCTGACAGCAGCCCGTTGAGCACATTAATCGCAGCAGCCGCCTCATTGGCAACTGCAGCAATTGCTTCATTGCTTACCATAATTCGCCACCTCAGGCAAATCAACTGGCACAGAATATTCCTGGGCGATATCCATAATATTGCGGCGCAGTTTTACCATATTTTTCACGATGTCGCCGCCTTGCAGGATATTGTTGCAGGCAGCAAACGCGTCCATTATTGGTAATCCGGTATCGCCAATATCAATGCGCTCCCTAAGCCAGTTGCGCATATTAGCGACCATGGGGCGCAGCGCTTCCCACATTCCGCTTAAAACGTCATCCTGCGCAAAAATATACTGCCTTACCAGTGAAAGGTAAGGCATATAGCTGGCGCGCAGCTCACCTGGTTCTGCGATGCCAAGCACATCCGCCTTCTCTGCTATTTCCTTCTCCAGGGGCGTAAATTCCTGCTCTGGAATGAGCCCAGAGGCAAGCAGGATAAACCTGCGCAGCCTGTTATTAAGAGGCGTATTTGCTGCACCTTCAAGCGGGTGCTTCACCATGTATTCATTGATGCCCTGCCTGAACCCTGCGTAATGCTGCGACATATACCGGTTTATGCGGAAATCCTCAGCAATATTTGTAAGGGCGTGCGGAAACCCATCCCTATCGAGCTCCATAACAGCCTTAAACGACGCCGAGATATGCCCGCTTTCATGCATCAGCAGCGCAAGCTGCTCCACAACGGTTTTAGCCCTTATGGTTATGACAAAGGTGTTTGTCTCCTGGTGGAACTCCGTATACGTTTCCCCCTTATCATCACCCTGCTGCACAGATATCTTAACGTCTGCATTGAGCACACGCGACATAACGCTAACCCACGGGGCAGCAAGCTTATCTGGCTCAACCGCCTTAACGTCAAGGACGCCAGATATTTTCTGCTTTATGGCA
>DAHXMQ010000188.1 GCA_027371625.1 Candidatus Methanoperedentaceae archaeon
AAATGCCAAAGCAGCTTCCCATATTTGCACTCAACGACCGCATCTCGGATAAGTTCGGCGGTCAGGATACGGTGGTCATAGCAGTACAGATCGATGATTCAGTTGATCTGAAAAGTGCCGTCAGGGACATCAGGGACCCAAGGGTGATACAATCCCTGATTTTCCTTGACAATGAACTTAGAAATGAGCCGACTGTGACCAGCGTGGCTTCACCTGCAAGTTTTTTCAGGGGAAACGATCAGGTTACACCGCAGGAGATAACTGCGACCCTCAGCAGCCCTCAGGCGAATGCGTTTTTCAGCCGGAATTACAAGATGACCCTCATGTCTGTTACGGCTGATATAGGCGGAGGCGAGGAGCAGATGCAGAATTTTGATAAACTTATCCAGAAATATATCGATTATACCCCCAAGCCTCCCGGTGTTAAATTCGGCATAACGGGCGGACCGATTCTCAGGATGACCATCTTTGATTTGCTGAAAAGCGATGCAGTTTTCACTTTGATCGTTGCCGCAGTCATTATACTGACATTGCTTTTCGTGATGCAGCGTTCATTTACAAAAGGAATGCTTATATTCGCCCCCCTGTCGCTTGGATTGATATGGACGATGGGAACGCTTGGGTGGCTGGGGATACCGCTTTCTGTAGCCACTGTGGGCTTAAGTTCGATGATACTTGGTCTTGGCGTTGAATACGGTGTGTTCATGCTGAGCAGGTATAACGAGGAGAGAGGAAAAAGAAATAACCAGATCGATTCCCTGAGAACCACAGTGCGCGGGATAGGCTCAGCCATAATAGGTTCTGGGCTAACAGTCATAGTTGGTTTCGGGGTACTTTCCTTAGCAACCGTACCTATGATACAGCATCTTGGCGAGACCTTAGCCCTTGGTATAGCGTTTTGTCTTCTGGCAGCGCTGTTCGTCAATCCTGTACTCATACTGCTGGAAGAGGACTACGAATACTGGAATACGCACAGGAAGCTTCTGAAACTTCAGGCAAAAAAAGAAGAGCATGCGTTAAGAGGAAGATAAATGGTGAACAAGATAATCGAATTATATTCAGGCTTTGTCACACGATATCCAGTGGTGATACTGGTTCTCATGCTCGTGGTATCGGTATTTGCCATCCACATGGCAGGTACGATCCATACAAAGAAATCCGATATAAAGTCCATGATTCCACAGGACGTCCCAGCCATAAGCACCCTGAACAGCATCGAGAACGAATTCGGAAGCACGGATATCGTGAACTTTGCCATCGAAATAGATCCTTCCTATAAAGGCTCGGACGAGGTAAGGGATGTAAGAGACCCGAGAGTTATACGATATATGGATCAGCTCTCAACGCTGGCGCTGCACACGGATAATGTGATAGATG
>DAHXMQ010000215.1 GCA_027371625.1 Candidatus Methanoperedentaceae archaeon
TGAAATCGTGATATTTGAGTTCGTTTCTCTGCCCGAAGGTTCCATGAGCACAAGGCGGGGGGTTTTTATCTCTGCTGATGAACTTCTCGATGAGGTTGAAAAGGCTGCATACTCGGAGGTAAGCAAAAAGCGCCCTGACACTGATGAGGATTTCAAAAAGAAAGTGGCTGCGTTCGTAAGCATAGGAGCCGTGAGGTACGATATTATCCGTGTCTCCCCTGAAAAAGCCACCACATTTGACTGGGCTGAAGCTGTCGATTTTGAAAAGCAGGGCGCGCCGTTCATTCAATATGCGCATGCAAGGGCGTGCAGCATTCTCAAGAACGCGCAGGACGAAGGTATCACCTATGAAAATTTCGATACCAATCTCCTGCTTGAGGAACAGGAAATTGCCCTGATAAAAAAACTTGCATCCTTTGAAAATGCAATCGATAATGCGGCAAGGGAATTGAAGCCCAATCTCCTTGCAATATACGCTAGGGAACTTGCCGACTCTTTCAACCAGTTTTACAGGTACGTGCCTGTGCTGGCAGCCGAGCCTGAGTTCAGGGCTGCGAGGCTTGCGCTGGTTGACTGCTCGAGGATAGTGCTTGCAAATGCTCTTGATACGCTTGGGATTTTTGCCCCCGAATCCATGTAATTATGCGAATCATCTCGGTCGTGGGTTATAAGAAATCAGGAAAAACCACGTTGGTTGAAAAACTGGTGCGCGCTTTAAAAAACTACGGTTCCGTGGGCACGATAAAGCACATGCATGAGGGGACGATTAATAAACCTGACACCGATACCGGAAAGCATGCCCTCGCCGGCGCTGATATTGTTGTAGCCTGTACGCCGGGCGAACTTGTGAAATTTTCACGAGATAATAATCTTACAGGCGCACTTGACGAACTTGCAAATGCAGGAATGGATTTTGCCGTGGTTGAGGGATTCAAGGACAGTAAACTTCCTAAAATAGCCCTCAGCGAGGTTGAAGCACCGAATATAATCAAAAGACTGGATTGCGAAAGTGCTGATACCGAGGAACTGGTAGCTCTCATCATAGAGCAGCCTGAATATCATACGCTAAATTCGCTTATCCATAAGCTTCGAAAATCAAAGGATATTGAAAAAGCAGGAGCAATAGGGACATTCACGGGGATTGTAAGAGTGCTAACAGGCGAAGCCCGCACCGAGTTTCTCGAATTCGAGGGGTATGATGAAGTGGCGAGGCAGAAAATGGATGAAATCCGTTCGGCGCTTAAGGAAAAGGAAGGCATCGTAGAGGTGCTGATGCATCATAAAACAGGCTTCATCAAAGCTGGCGAGGATATTGTCTATATCGCTGTGGCAGCCAGCCACAGGGAGCAGCTTTTCCCTGTGCTGCGGGAGGCGATTGAGCGCCTGAAGCTTGAGGTTCCGCTCTGGAAGAAGGAGCATACGTTGGAGGGTGAGTGGTGGGTGCATGATAAAGAAAATCTGCGAAGAAAAGAAACCGCAGATGAACGCAGATTTGCAGCATCAGCTTTTTATCTGCATCCTTGAAGCGAATTTTGCTAAGGACGCCATCCGCTTGCAGGCGGATGCGGGCTTATTCCGAACCCGATGGGCGGCGTGCTCAGGGCGGCGCAGGGATTGGGGC
>DAHXMQ010000147.1 GCA_027371625.1 Candidatus Methanoperedentaceae archaeon
AGCAGCAAAGACAGGGATGGACATTGGTGTTATCAACAAGGTTCGAAGCGATTTCCTGTACTGGTATCCGGTTGACCTGCGCTCCTCAGGGAAGGACCTGATACCCAACCATCTCCTGTTTTTCCTTTTCCACCACGTGGCGATATTCCAGGAAGATTACTGGCCCCGTGCTTTAGCCATCAATGGTTTTGTATCGCTTGAAGGCGAGAAGATGAGCAAATCCAAGGGACCTCTGCTCACATTGAAATCGGCAGTCAGGGAGTATGGTGCAGATATTACCCGGCTCTATATCCTGAGCACTGCCGAGCATGTCCAGGACGCAGACTGGAGGGCTATGGATGTGGACGCAACAAGAAAGCAGGTTGAAAGATTCTATAAAATGGCTTATGAAATCCTGAATAAAGAAGACGAGGAGGAACTGAAGTTCATCGACAGATGGATGCTGAGCAGGTTGCAGTACAGAATCAGGGAAACAAAGGATGCACTGGATAAAATACAAACACGGAGAGCGGTTCAAAACGCTTTCTATCTTCTGATGAACGATATGAAATGGTATGAGCGGCGCGGAGGCAGTGCCGCTCGTAAGAAGGTTCTGAGTACATGGATACGTTTGATGGCACCTTTTACTCCTCATATATGCGATGAGATTGCGGAAGCTCTGGGTGGAAATTCTGTCTCGTTAGCCCCATACCCTGAAGCTGACCCTTCACTTGTTGATAGAGGTGCGGAACTTGCGGAAGAAATAACGCACAATACACTTGGAGACATAGAAGAAATACTCAGGCTTATTAAGATAAAACCTAAAAGGATAATTCTTTATACCTCAGCCTCATGGAAAAAAGGCGTCCTGAAGAAAGCTATAATGATGAAAAAAGATAATGTTCTTGATATGAAGATGCTGATGAATTCGCTTATGAGCGACCCCATAATGCGTTCGTATGTGAAAGAAATTCCAAAATATGCACAAAAAGTAATCAACGATATTAAGGGCATGGATAGTGAATTTATGAGTTCCCTGCTCGAAGTGGATTTCGATGAAGCGACTGCTTTAAAAGAAGCCGTGGAATTCTTGAGCCATGCAGTGGAATGCAATATAGAGATATACAGCGCCGATGCACCGGGATACGACCCGCAGGGGAAAAGCCGCCTGGCAGCCCCTATGAGACCTGCTATATATATTGAATAGGGAAATCCATCATGGTAATCATAATATATAAGAAAATATATATCTAATGAGGATGGTATTAAATACGGGAGATTATGACGACAACCGAAATGCTTGAAAAAATCCTGAATGACATTAATAAAATTGGGGGTGTCGAAGCATCGGCGGTAGCGAGCAGAGATGGTTTGCTTATTTGTTCAACCATACCTAAAAAGCAGCACGCAGAGACCTTTGCGGCAATGTCGGCTACAATGATAGGCGCGGCGGAAATTGCAACAACAGAGCTTGGCAAGGGAATTCCAGACAGGATAATCGTTGAATCCAAACACGGAAAAATATTAGGAGCAGGTGCAGGC
>DAHXMQ010000237.1 GCA_027371625.1 Candidatus Methanoperedentaceae archaeon
GGGAATCGAAAAAGAATGTGTGATTGAAGATATTGAGCACCTCAAATTTCAGGGAGAAGCATACGAACCAAGAAACGGTGAAATAAGATACGCATTTTGAGAACAGTTAGGCACTAAATTGCCCCGAAGGGGCTTTCTTGATCTTGATATTGGAGTTTCTGATATCCATTCTCCAATTTTTGTTAGGGATTTTCGACCTAATAACTGATTCATTGCAAGGATCAAAATTGCCATTGATGTGTTTTTATCTTTGCCGATAGCTTTTGATATACTTTCTTGTATCTCAAATTCCTCTGCAACTTTCCAGAATAATGCTAATTCACCGACTGGATATGCATGATCTACTGAATCGAATCTTAATTGGGATGGAATTAATTTCTCTTTACCTTCTTCTTCAGTAACTCTTCCAAGATGTTTTAATACATGAATTCTGGATTGCTTTTTTTGTGGATCCCATACTGATTCTACAAGCTGCCGATACTTCTTTCCTCTAACTGTCGTGGTTCTATTGAATGTCATAGTTACTAATTAGTAACTATAATAATATAAATATTTCGGTTCGTAAAAACATTAGCAATAGATTGATTGAATGCGGTTTTTAGGGATTCAATTTTGGTTCATAGTGACTAAATGCCCCGAAATCCAGGTTGTAGTCAGGACAATGTTCGTATGCTATTTTTTCGGTTTTTGTGATTTTATCTCCTTCATATCTCCTACAGAATGCCGTTTTTAGCCTGGGTATATATGTACTTACTCTATCCTTTATTTTGTCAAGTAATCCAAGGAAGTCGGTTATCTGCTTTTGAATTCCTTTTTTGATATCACTGAGAATTTTATTTAATCGTGCTATTATTTGTTGGGTTTTCTTTTTTTCTCTTTTTTTAGCAAAGCATATATGGTATGGTCGCCAATTTTTGCTCGCAAAGGATACTTGCCCGACAAAATCGGGTAATTGATACTGGATATAAAATCCGACCTTTGTAAAGACTTGAATCAAATTAAATACCTCTATTATTGTTTGATTGTGATTTTTGGTTAATAATAGAGGTATTTAATCCCAAATAAGCTTTTATATTCGATTAAAATCGAAAAGTATTTATATGCCTTTAAATAGAATTTAAAGCGATATTACAAATTTTCAAGGTAAAAAATAACTAATAATGCCTTGTAATTCAAAAATATCTTGATTTATACTTCATTCCCAATCCTCATTTGAATCCGCTCGAGGATTTTCAGGCAAATCTGAAGGCATGTTCACCATACTCAACGGCAGCATTCCTGAGGTCAGGGAACGCCTGAACGATATTTTCATAAGAAAAGAACAGGCACCTTCTTCCTGAAGAACAGCTTCAATGGAGGAGCGGCTGACATTACAGCGCAATTCGGTCCAGGCGGAAGCGACTTCGTGCCAATAGTCGGCGACTGGGACGGAAGGTAGAGGTGGGCAACTACCCTCTATTATCGTATCCCGGTATCTATATTAATGTCAAGAGCAACTGTCTTTCCAGGTTCAATATTTATTTCCTTAGGTACGTCCGCGCTCCTGTCAATTCCTGTTTTATTGATGTCAACAACATATTTTCCGGGATTAAGATATATGCTGTAAGTGCCGTTTTTATCAATGTTAACTTCTTCAAGTACTGACTGCCTGTTTGCGTCGTAAATGAGGATTTTTCGTAACTCATAAACTTTTTCCATCTGTTGAGGAGATACATGGCAGGGCTCAACAGGGCATAAAGGTCCTATTGTAACATTCCCCTGCAATACTCCCTTTTCCTGCTGTATGCAACCTGCGATAAGAACAAGCCCTAAAAATAGCACTGCCAGAATAATTTTTTTCATTAGAAGAAATTAGCATTGCGTACATAAAAACATTACTATTAGAGAATTCCCATGCTCATGATGGCAAAGCCCTCTAATATAATAATATATTTATTATTAAATCAACCTTGCGTCCTTATCGATTCTAAAAGATTTTGTTGTAACTGTGCAAATAATTATATATATATGTAATGAAATAATCTAAAAGGTAATATATGAATAAAACTGCGGTCATATTGGTGGTACTGCTGGCAATGTTACTTAGCGGATGCGTTGAAAAACCAAAAGAATCTGCTCCAGGACCAACTGTAACTGTCACTATAAGACCTCCCGGTAAAATATTAGCTGAAGCCGTTCCAGGCTACATAATTGATAAATCAAGTAATTATATAAAGTCTTATGTTGGCAATGATTATTTTGTTCAGCGATTTATTCTTACAGACAACAAAACCATGCAGTCCGGAACTGGTGAGATATCCTACACGGTTTTTTATTCGTATGACATACCATCGGATTATTTAGCCAGTCCAGATCCAAAACAAGTTTCTGTATCTTTAGATAAAGATGGAAATATAATAGATTATCTTGGTCCAAAAAAACCACATACATTTTCAATAACAAGAGAACAGGTAATCGAGATAGGCAAGCAGAATGGTCTAACAGAACCCATTATAGCCGACCTAGACCGCATATTGGCAAGTAAGTCTATAGATGGTTACGTTTGGGTGGTGACTGGCAACCTAGACAAAACAACGTGTAAAGAAATTGGAGGCACACAGGAGTGTTTGATACAGGGAATATATGTGGATGTTGACGACGGTTCTGTCATTGGCACATTCAATCGTAGTAGTCTTATTCGCGAATAATGCCATAATCCATTCCAGAAATCGAATAAAAGGAGAAATTAAAAATGATAAGGGAAAATAAAATTAAAATCGTTGGGTTAACTGCAATAGCATTGCTGATTGTTTTTTTCGCAGCCGCCCATGGAGTTGTTAGCCAGCAAAATACCCCTATGGGAATAGATAAAGAATTATCGTCTGCGCCCTCTGGAACAGCACAGGCATCGGTCGCCAATATAGCTGCGCCAAAATCGGTTCAGATTCAGTTTTTGGCTGAACTTCCGGTACCGGGTCCAAAAGAGCAACAGCGCCGTGAAGAAATGATAAGCAAAACTCATTTATCAGTGCAGCCGATGTCTCAGGTAAATACTCCGGTTGGACCTTCAAGTGAGGAGACTCAGGTTTCAAATTTCCAATCATCTCCCGGTACATTCACAATATTTAATGACAGTGCCATTGGTGCAATTATACCTTCTGGATATAAAGATACTGTAAATGAACCCAGCTTAGCAAACAGCGGTAATTATGTATTTTACACAGGCAACTGGTTTGCTGCCCGCTCTATTGACGGTGGAGGGACATTCAGTTTCGTGGATCCCTATGCAGACATGCTTTCTTTTTGTTGTGACCAGGATGTGCTCTATGAGCAGAGCCGTGACATATTCATCTGGTACAGGCAGGGTACGCAGGATGCAAACGGGGTTAACTTTTTCAGATTGGGAATTTCCAATGACAAAGGTGCAAATTGGTATTTCTATAATATTTATCCTACCGATGTAAATAGCTCATGGACAAACCAGTGGTGGGATTATCCTCAACTGGCTCTGGGCAGCAACTACCTCTACATCGCGTCCAATATGTTTGACAACACTACTTCTTTTACTCGAACTGTCCTCCTTCGTTTTCCTCTGGATGCCCTGAAGAACCATACCTCGTTCAGTTTCAACTATGTCGCCGATAGTACACACTTTACCTTTACACCAGTTCAAGGCGCCACAAGTACGATATATTGGGGAACACATAACTCAGTCTCTAGTTTTCGCCTGTTTTCGTGGAATGAGAATTCGACAATCTACAACTGGTACGATAGGACAATTCCTACATGGACATCCACACCGAAAGGCTTTGCCAGTTGCCCAGGACCTGATGGATACAATTGGTGTGCCCGCACGGATAACAGGGTCTTATCAGGCTGGGTTGCAAACGGAACAATGGGA
>DAHXMQ010000240.1 GCA_027371625.1 Candidatus Methanoperedentaceae archaeon
AAGCCTATCATCTGGGCGCCGTTGTAATCCATTAGTATCTGGATTTTAGAGATAATAGCTTCCATGCTTGCATCTTTTTTTGCACCGAGCATACATTTTTCTATTTTCTCCAGAATATCCTCAGGATGAAGGAAAAAATCCCCGGTAATCTTGATTTTTGTGATTACATCATCGTATTCCACTTCCACTTTTACAAGCTTCCCTTCTTTTACCTTACGGCTCGCATGCGACATCATCTAAACCATTTTTATCCCAAAAGACTTTATATCTTGGCTCCCACGATGTTTATTCATGGACGCCGCCTCCCTCAGACGCAGGATAGAGCGCCTTATCCAGATGCATTCGGAAGCGTACAGGCAGGATATTCAGAATCCCGGATTTTCCTGCATGCGCTGCGGCTGGTGCTGCCGTGAGAATTTCATTATCAGGATAACCTCTGAAATTTCGCGTCCTTCGAATGCGATTTCAATTTTTCCTGAAGACATAAGGCTTATAATGAAAAGCACAGGGATGAAATGGGATGAGATTGCGGCACCTGATATTTACTCGTGCTTATCGGATGGCGAAAAAATATGGTCAATCGGATGGATCCTTCGGCGCAATGATAAAGGCGAGTGCGTGTTTTACAGGAAAAACGAATGCACGATATACGAATATCGCCCGATGATATGCAGGTGTTATCCTTTTTTCCTGGGAGAGCAAAGGGTTGAGGTTATGCATTGTGAGGGGCTGGGAAATAAAATGACAAAGGAGCATGCGAAGGAGATGGCGCTGGTGCTGAAGCGGTATGAGATTAAGAAGATGCGAAGTTACATAGGCATTATAAATCAGCTTGGGGAGAAGCTGAGTTTTGCTAATCTCAGGGCGCTACCGCGCGGTTTTTCAGGTGAGGTTTTTATTTGTGATGGAGAGACGATTTCGCGGCAGGGTTTGTAGATGCAAGATGGTTCTCACAATGTTAAAGTGTCATTCTTGCATATTCCAGCGCCTTTTTAGCATCGTCGATATCGATGTTTATCTGAACTTTGTACTCTTTTAATAAGTCTATATATTCCGATATTGAAAGTCTCGCGAGCTTTGCTCCGAGACCCAGACTGACTTTGCCCTGTTTATAAAGCTTAATGGACTTCATTTTTCTGCCTTCGTCGATTAGCTCCCGCAGCATTTCAGACCTGTTTAGACCCATCAATTCTGTCATAAACTTAAGGTCATTCGCATGTTCATATCGTACTGATATTGTCATGGACAATTCACCTCCTGTTTAAAATAATTATATACTTCTTTTGAGTATCTTCCATAGTCATTCAATTTCTGTAAATATTCACATGCTTCTGCCTGTGTTAATACACCTTTTTCAAACATTCGTGTGATGATGGATAGAGCATTAATAAACGGAATCTCAAATAGTTTGCATAACTTGATTAATTCCCCATCGTCAGTCAAAATTGCTTTCGCATGATATTCATTATACAAGATATAGGCTT
>DAHXMQ010000261.1 GCA_027371625.1 Candidatus Methanoperedentaceae archaeon
TCACAAAGAATGTATCGGTATCAATCCGAGAATGTTAAAAGCAATCGGAGAATACATAGAAAAAAGCTGACTTCGATAAAATAAATATAGAATAAAAACCAAAAAATAAGAATGCAAGCACTCAGCCGAACAGTGCGCCGAGCCCTTCCATTCCGCTCTCTTCTGCCTTCTCCTTTGCTTTCTCGTCCTTCTTGGGCTTCTCAGCCTCAGCCGGAGCCACTGTCGCCGCCGCTGCTGCAGGTGCAGCCGTCGTCGGAGCTGCAAACGCAGCCTTCGAGATGGCTTCGTCGATATTGACGCCTTCGAGGGCTGAAACAAGTGCTTTGGCTCTTACTGCATCAGCCTCCAATCCCGCTGCCTTGACCACGGCAGTAATTCCTTCCTCTGTCACTTTCTTTCCTGCGCTGTGTAACAACAGCGCTGCATATACATATTCCATTTTGATCACCTTTTTAACCGAACAGCGAGCCCAAGCCCGCTGCAATATCGCTTTCCTTTGGTTCCTCTTTCTTTTTCTCTGCCTTTGCTTCTGCTGCTGGTGCTGCCGCCGCCTTTGCCTCAGGCTTGGCTTCTGCCTTTGGTGCCGCTGCAAGCTTTTCCTTGAGCTTTGCTCCAATGGCATTTGCATCCTTCGCCGATGCAACCCTTGCAAGGGACAGCATTTGTGAATTTGCCTTCGCCAGCAGCACATCAATGATATCGGGCATTATTATTTCGGCATTTATGGCAAGGTTCCTTGACTGGGATGCCGCTTTCACAATCAGCGTGCTTATCGTGGCTTTCGCCGGGTACGCCGAGTTGATGGATAGATTGAACGCCCGCTGGACAGCAACCGTCAGGTCGCTTATGTATTTTGTCTCATCTACCGATAGGAGCCTTGACTCGTAAACCATGCCTTTTTCATACACCGCCCTGAGTTCAAGACCCAGTTCAACAGGATGGATATCAAGTCTGGCAAGGATGGATGCAAGCTTTGCATCTACCACATCGCCTTCTTTAGCTACTGTTTTTGTCTCGCGGATTACGACCTTCCCGCCCTCTATCCCTGCAGGGATTCCTACGCCGCCCAGTTCTCCGACTATGGGCCCTGGCGGGAAGGAGGTCGGACCTTTCTGCACCACGATATCCTTAGGTGCTATGCCTCCCGGTTTTATCGGTGCTGAGGTCTTACCCTTCTCCAGAATCTTATACAGCTTGAAAGGATTTTCGTTGGTGAATAATAATGCTGTCTGGTCTTCCACATACTTGTCGATCTTCTTAAAATCAGGCGATTCATTGATTGCGCGCTCGATAAGAGTATTCCTGCACATCTTGATATCCGCAAGACCGCGCAGGTTCTTCCGCATCAACTGGAGCTGGTTAGAAGGAATGCCGCGAATCCCGACCACGCCTATTGAGGAATTGGTGGTCATTAACTTCTTAATATCCTCTATCTCGTCCTTCTTCCACTTCGGGATATGGATGCTGTGGTGTGCTGCTGCCGCTGCCATTTATACCACCCTCACAGCAGGTCCCATGGTAGTCTTCACATATATCGATCTCACGTTGTATAAGCCCCTTTCATACCTGTGCTCGATGCGGTTTATTATTGCCGCGATATTCTCGGACAGCTTCTGGGGATCCATTTCTTTTCTCCCCACCGAGATGTGGAATGTCATCTTGTCTTTTGATCTGACTTTTACTGAGTTCTTTGACTTGTTGATTATCGCCACAATGTCCTTGTCTGGGGTGAGCGGTATGGGCATCTTTCCGCGGGGACCGAGCACCTGACCGAGGGTTTTGCCTATGGCAGGCATATACGCAGCCTCAGATATGAAGAAATTGACCTCCTCGGCAAGAGTCTTTGCCCTTGCTTTATCCTCGCCGAGAACTGCGATCTCGTCCGGGTCAAAAACGTAATCTGCGCCTGCGCCCTTTGCCCTCTGGGCAGTTTCACCTTTTGCAAACACTGCGATCTTGATGGGTTTCCCGATGCCGTTGGGCAGGATTACCTCCTCGTCTATCCTGTTCTGCGGCTGGTTCATGTCGAGGTTCTTAAGGTTAATAGCAAGGTCGATGCTTTCTGAAAATTTACGCTGCTGGGACTTCTCAAGTGCCTGTTTAACAGCTTCTGTGATTTTTTCCTGTTCCAATGAGTATTCCTCCCGTAGTAATCGACTATCGTCTCCTACGGTTAAGAGAACCCTATTTTTGGCGGTATCGTACTTTAAGGTATCGGTTGAGCATTATAAAGTCAAGATTTCGGCGATAAAAATTAATAAGCCGAATTTCCCGCAAGTGTGGACAGCCGCTGGATGCGCTTGAGCATATTGGGATGGGTGCTCAGTATTTCCAGTATCTTATCCGTGGTCTTTATTTTAACAGGTATTGTCCGCAGAGCCGAAAGTTCATTGTTGTAGAGGGCTGAGGCAAGGTAATGCGGCTGGTTCCCGAGCATAACAGAGCCCTCGTCGGCGTAATATTCCCTTATTCTTGAAACATACAGCACAAGAAGGTTTGTTATAAAGTATATTGTAAAAGCGGCTATGCCTATGAGGATATTATTTCCGCCGCGTCGGTTGCCTGAGAACAATGAATTCCATGCAAGGTACCATGCTATCATCGGAATGACGCTAACCATCGTTATGACCACCACGTCCTTATGTTTCAGATGGGATATCTCGTGACCTAATACGGCTTTGAGTTCTTTTTCATCAAGGAGGCTCATTATCCCCTCTGTCACGCACACGCGCCCGTCGCCTGCCCATCTGCCAAATGCGAAGGCGTTGGGTATGGGTATTCTTGCAATGCCAACCTTCGGCTTTGGAATCCCAGCATCCTTTGCAAGTTCTCCCACCATCCTGTGAAGCGACGGAGCTTCCTGCTCGGTTACATATTTAACGCCCATTGACCACTCAACCATCTTTGGTCCTATCATGTACTGGACGAGCAGGATAACGGATGCCATGAACCCGTAGGCGACGAATCCTGTTACCCCGATGAGGCTGGCTGCAAATGCCACAAGTCCATAGACAAGGGCGAACATGACAGCCATTACCAGATACAGTCTTAATTTAAGCCACATATTTTCCTTAATTATACTTCTCCCTTAGATAAATACTTTATCGACCTTGCTGCGCGCGGAAGTTAGTGCTCCCCTTCCTGCTATTTCTGCTGCGAAACGGTCAGCCATATTCTCAAACTCGGATTCAGAAGAGGAGAATGTCATGAATGCAAGCTGCTTTGGGTACGGAGTCTGTGAATTATTGAATATGTGCCATGCCTCGTGCGCAAGCACAGCCTTTAACTCCTCGTCATTTAGAAGCTCAAGAAGCCCGATCGATACGAAAATAGATTTTCCTGAGGCAAAAGCCCTTGGAATTGCTGAATCAAAATAATACAGCTTCGCTTGGACTTGGACGAGGTTGTCCACAAATTCCTGTGCCCATTTCATTATACTACCCATAGGCTTTGCATCAAGGCGTCTGACCATTATCCTGTCGTAATAGCGAAGTACACCGAATATCAGCACGGTGGAAGTAATCGCATAACCAAGGTAAAGGTACAATGTCAGCATATAGCTGCAATCCATAAGGTAAAACGTAAGGGCAACCGAAAGAAAAACCACAGCCTGAGATGAAACAAATGTAATAAGCTTTTGTTTCGGTCTCCTGAGCATCAGGCTTGCAGACAGGAGGGCGATTGAAATAACGACAAGCAGCGCAATAAAAGGAGCGGATAATGTAAAGCATGTGCCATAGCAGTTTAATTCACTTAGTAAATTCATTTTTTATCACTGTATTTTGAGAAATTCGCAAGTGCAAGAGGTCCGAAAGCATCCACGAGGCTATCCAGAATTTTAGTGGTGATTTCATTAGCAGCTTCTTCCTCTGAAAAGACCGGCTCATAAACGTACCTCACCCTCCCGTTCACGTTTTCCATGCGCCTTGCCGCATATCCTGCTTTTACGAGGCGGTCGAGGGTTCCTGCTACACTTGTCAGCGGAATCTTTGTTTTTTCGGTCAATTCCGACGTGGTCATCTCACCTTCGTTCCATAACGTCTTCAGTATAGAAGCTTCGATGGGACTGAAAAACTTGGTAAGACCGTCGTTAGAAATGTTGATCTGATCCAGCTTGACCATGGATTTACAATTATCGTAAATATTATTAAAGATTGCGGATGTAAGAATCTTGGTCGCGAAGAATTATTTTGAAGAAACTAAAACACACAAATATTTTTTATTTGATACAATTAAGACGAATCTCCAAAAAGGATTTTGGGACATTCAATGCGAAGTAAAGGATCTTTTCATATAAATCGAGAAACTTATCTTCGTTAATCATTTAACTCTCCCTCACCCCCCTCACCTATTCACTCAGCTTCTTCTTCCCATAGCTCCCCGCAATCAACTCCAAGCCTCAAGCACCATCGCATGTGCATATCAGTAACTTCCGTGCAAACTCAAACATGGTGCAGCGCAGGTCTCTTATGATTATATCTTCTACGCCTCACGGCTCATCCTTAAAGACACGATGGAAGGATTTTCCATTATTTTATAAGCAGCCTCCGTATCCTTTCCTATTTTCACATCCCCCTTCCGCCCCACTGTTGCTGTAAAAAGATAATCCTCACCGCTGAACACGTCAACAGTCTCGCCGGCTAATCCTTTAACAGTCAATACGACAAGCTTCTTTGTGCGCTCAACTGCGGGCATAAAACTTGATATCTCATGTTTTGCCTTCCTTCCTTTTCCCTCCTCCCTCTCCCGAATATCAAGATGAATCCCGAGCCTTTTCTCTATCCTGTCTATGTTCTTCCCACCTTTTCCGATGATGCCTGGGATGTCTTCCTTAGCCGCATATACTATTGCACCGGAATCCGAAACTACCTCGACATTAACATCGCTGCGTGCGTATTTTTGCACTTCTTTTTCAATTTCCCCCACTGCCAGAGCCCATGTACCCGGTCGCTCCTCCACTTCACCCACAGGCATCACCACAACCTGCTCCCCGTATGTATATATCTCATACTCCACATTTTCCGTCTCGAAATCCTCAACAGTTATTACAGGTCTTGCAAGATCCATTTCCACCATGCCGTGCGGCACTTTTACAGTGAACTTGATATCATAAACCTTGGAAACCTCGCCCTTGTCGATGAAAATCACCGTATCCACGACCTGCGGGATTATCCCGAGTTCCACTCTGCCAATAAGCCTTTGTATTGCATCAACAGCTCTTGTGGCATGGACAACGCCAATCATGCCTACGCCTGCCATCCTCATGTCCGCAAATACCTGGAAATCCCTGGTTTTCCTTACCTCGTCATATACCGTATAGTCGGGTCTCACAAGCAGGAGAATATCTGCGGTTTTTTCCATATCACCTTTTATGGGCGCATACTGGGTTATTGCATCTGGCACCATCAAATCCCTCGGAGATTCCATTGTTTTCACGATATAACCCTGCTCGTACAGCACCCCAGCTACACTTGCTGCGAAGGTTGATTTTCCAGCTCCAGGGGGGCCTGCGACAAGAATGCCCCGCTGCCTTTCTATAATCCTTTTTTTGAGCTCCTTGCTCAGCCTGTAATCATCAAGATGCACGACTGCAATGGGTCTCACAGCCGTAATCTCCATCCCGTCAGAAAACGGAGGCTGCGCCACTGCAATGCGCATCGAGCCTATCTGGAATACCATGACGCCTTCGTGTTCTATTTCAAGGTGCGAATCAGGGTCGCGTTTTGCCCTTTCGATGAGTTCTTTTATGATGGAATGAAGCTCGGCATCGGTGGAGGCTCTGTCCCTGATTTTTACGAGCTTTTGTTTGCCCACGCTTCCCCTTTTCGCCACAGGCGTAACATTTTCCTTGAGGTGGACTGAAAGGGTATCGTCGGTGAAAAATTCTTCGATGCGAAGGGGTTTTAACTCCTCCATGATCGGTGTAAGATATTCCACATTCAACCCTTTTGCGCGTGCCACCTCTGCCTGCACCCTGTCGCTTGTGATAAAAAGGGCGTTGTTCTCAACCGCTATTGCACGAATCATGGAATCTATCTCTCCTGCTGCGGCAAGTTTTATCTGCTCAAGCGAGGGGCGTTTGCCTGTGAACTCAAGCTTAATCTCACCTTTATTTGCCATGTCACTGAGTTCTTTTAGCTCTTCAAGCCCCTTGAAACCTGTTTCCCTCCCACGGTTTGCCTGCGCTTCAAGCTCGGACACGAGGGCTTCTGGGATGATCACCTTGGCTTCTTTAAATTCCCCTGCTTTTAATTTTGAAGTTATTCGACCGTCGATGATAACGCTTGTGTCGGGAACTATGCAGAATCCGTCGTTCATAATTAATTAGATGCTCACCAGAAGCTAAAAATGTTCTGATGCGCTATTGGTGTAAGATGCTGAACCGATTTGCGTACCATCGTTACTGGTAGGCTACTTTACAACTCACTTTCACTCCGCTTGCAAAAATCATATAATCAGCCGGGTATTTGCATGTGTTAAACTTATGGTTAATTGGAAGAACTTGGATTTAGAATTTGATGAGCATGCTTTCAAACACGGGATAAAGGATTATGAAATAGAGCAAATTTTTAAAGGCAAGATTTATAAAAGAAAAATATATGTCAACAGAGAATTACGATACCAGATAATCGGAGAGGCATTTGGAAGATTGATAATGGTTATTGCAGTACCGTTAGGAAGCAGCAGGCTCAGAGTATTCAGTGCAAGACCGTCTTCTGAATACAAAGAGATATATGATAACAAAGCGAAGTGAATATTATGAAGACCAGGAGATATGAAGCAAAAGATGAGGATGAACTTCTCAGGCTTATCGATGAGGATCCAGATAAATTAAAAGGCTGGGAAGGTCCAATCGAGGCGCATTTGAGGTCTGTTCGCTATCCTCCAAAGAAGGCTAAAGGTAAAGTGCGCACGATAAGTAAATGATTTATTTTTCTTTTTTGTTATAGAGACTGAAGTATTTTCTCCAGCGCATCGATTAGTGGCGGCAGGTCGTTATGGACGGTCTCCCATACGATTACCAGATCAACATCATCATATTCATGGATAATAACGTTACGCATTCCGACCATGTCGCTCCACGGTAAATCAGGGAAAGCAGCTCTCGTTTCTTCTGAGATTCGCCTTGATGCCTCTCCAATGATTTCAAGGCGCCGAATAACGGCATCCTGGCACTGGAGGTCTCCAAAAAATTCTTCTCTGGTTTTATCGCCAACATATTCAAGAGCCAGCTTTGCTGCTTCAAGAATGTCAAGAAGATATTCTTTGTCACGTTGCATAAACAGCCTCGGCTGAATTTAAAATGGCATTTCGGCGAATGTAATTCCGGCTGGATTCAATACCGCGGCGGCTGACTATGTCCACTTCGCGTCCAAGCATCTGTTTTAACTCGCTTTCCATGTGAACAAGGTCAAATAAAGTGTGTTTTGCATCTTCGCTGAAGGTGACGAGGACATCAATATCGCTGTCAGGGCGAAAATCTTCTCGAAGCACCGAGCCGAATAGGGAGAACTCACGTATTTTCCACTTTTTGCAAAACTCAACAATCATGTCTCTTGGGATATCGATGCGTGATTTTGTATTTGACATTCTTCTATGTCTATTATTGTGATTGTCTATTAAATCTCTTTTCATTGGTGTAATTGAAATATAATGTTACAAAATAGAAATTCGCGCCGTACACTTCGGCATTTCCAACAGGCGTTTCTAAAAAACAGTTTATTCATAAGTTATTGTTGGAAACACCATATTCTTTATTATCGTCAAAGACATTACTTTGGGTTGGTGTATAATGTCTCTATTGGAAGATATTGAAGAACTGGATAATGGTGCAAAGTTTTACAAATGCGATTTGCATATTCATACACCGGCATCTTACGATTTTACTGAGAAAACTATCACTCCCAAAGACATTGTTGAAACTGCTATTAAAAAAGGATTAAAAGTAATCGCAATTACCGATCATAATACGAGTAAGTGGTGTAAGGACTTGATTGAAGCAGCAAAAGGAACTGAATTATGCGTATTACCAGGAGTAGAGATAACATGTTCAGATGGTAGAAAGAATATTCACTTGATTGCTCTTTTTCCCAAAGATAAAAGTAAACGAATTCAAGATTTATTATCTAAAATTAAAATTAATGTGGAAGAGCAAGAAAATCCTACAGGAGAGACGCATAGCGAATACAATGTCGTCAATGTTCTTGATGTAATTGAAGAATTAGGCGGTTTTGCCATTGCTCCCCATGCAGATAGCGAGAACGGTATTGCATCTGGCAAAGAAGGAATCCCCAGGGTCGATATTATAAAACACCGTGCTTTAATGAGCGTTGAAACAAAAAATGCAAAGACAAAGAAGTGTTTAGATGGTACTGATCCTACATATAATAGAAAATTAGCATGTATTAGAAGTTCTGATAACACTTCATTGGATAGAATTGGCTCAGAATCGACCTTCATAAAATTAGATATGCTGGATTTTGAGGGGTTGCGTCAAGCATTCTTAGACCCCGATTCGCGTATTAGAGAGGTAGAAGAATCCGCCGAATACCCCTTAATTATCGGGATGAGCTTCGAAGGTGGATTTTTAGACGGGCATATGCTTCATTTTAATAAAAATTTAAATTGCTTAATCGGAAGTAGAGGAACGGGAAAATCTACGATTATAGAACTTTTGAGGTATGCATTAAACGATTCACCAGACGAGACCCTTCAAAAGGTAGAGACACAACGGCAAGGTTTAATAAAGTACACCCTTGGTGATGGGGGAAAGGTAACGGTATTTATAAAAACTATTGATGGTCAAATTTATCAAATTGAAAGAGCGCTAGATGATGAAGAAACAAAAATACTTGATGATAAAGGCAATCAAATTAAAGTTTCAGTGAACGACTTATTTGAGATTGAAGCATATAGTCAGGAAGAAGTCGTGGAGATTGCTAAAAAACCATCAATTCAGCTTGACATGATAGATAATCATGCTGACATTAAAGATTTATTGATAGAAAAAGAGACCATCAAAAAGAAATTAAAGAAAAATGCAAAAGAACTCGGTGAAGAAATAACACAGCTAGATGAGTGGTCTACAGAAGTCGCTCAGTTAGGTCTGATAAATCATCAACTTAAGGTACTGGATGAACATGGATTGAAAGAACGACTGAAAATTCAAAGAATATGGGAAAATGATAAAAGAGTTCTCCAAAAAATTCGTGAAGAAATTGAAAACGAGATTCAGAGATGCGAAGAATGGTGCAATAAAGATAAAGTTGAAGTACCTGATATGGATGATGAATTTGCCAATCCAAAGGTTGTTCAATTTTGTCGCAATGCTCTAATTGATGCCAAACAAAAACAAAAGACTTTAAAGAGCGAAGAATTAAAAATTTGGCAAGAAACAAAAACTAGTTTTGAAAAGAGTTTAATAGATTGGAATAATAATTATACTAACCAAAAGGAAGCATATAGGGAATTGCTCAAACAATTGCAAAAAGAAGGAATTCAAGAACCTAGTAATTACTTGAAATTAGAAGATCGCAAAAAAGATTTAGAATTACTAGCAAAAAAAGTCGAAGAAAAAAGAAAAAGCATAAAAAAATACGAAAAAGAAAGGATGGCATTATTAGAAGAACTATCTCGTAACAGTAAAAATATTTTTGGAAAAAGGCAAGAAATTGCCAAAGACATTACTGAAAGAACAAATAATTTTGTTCAAGTTAAAATCGAACATGAAAAAGATAGAGAATTGTATGAGAATTATGTAATGGAAATGCTCAATGGGTCGGGTATACGCGATACTAAAAGCAATCCTAATAAGCAAAGAATAGCTTCAATTCATCCTATTGATTTAGTAAAATTAGTACGAAATGGGCAAGTCGAAGAGTTAGAAAAACAAACAAGTATAGCCAAAAACATCGCTGAGAAAGCAGTATATCATCTTAAAAATAAAGAATCTTTATTTGATTTAGAGATTCAAGATTTAAATGATAGACCAGAAATAAAATTAAAATTAGAAGATGGAACATACAAACCTATAACAAAATTATCTCCAGGTCAAAAATGTACCGCAATATTATCCATTGCAATGTTAAAGAAAGACAAACCATTAATTGTGGATCAACCAGAAGATGCAATAGATAATTCATTCATTAGGCAGCAGATTGTAGAAGGGCTTAGAGCAATAAAAAATAAACGGCAGATAATACTTGCAACGCATAATGCAAATATTCCAGTTTTGGGTGATGCAGAATTAATTATGGTTATGAAAGCTGAAGAAAATAAAGGCGAAATTGTTTGTTGTGGTGCAATTGATAGACAAGTAATAAAAGATCATGTAACATCTTTACTTGAAGGTGGAAAAGAAGCATTTACGATGAGATTAGAAAAATATGGATTTTGAATCATGTCCACCCCACTCCTCACCAAAGTAACCCTCGCAAGCTCCGCCTCCATCCCCTTAGCCAGCGTGCCCCGTACCGTAAAGAGCAGAGCCCTCGAAGCAATGGCGCAGGCTCTCGATTCAAACCGGGAAAAAATAATCTCAGCCAACAAAAAAGACATCGCAGAGGCCGAAAAACTCGTCGAGGAGGGCAGGCTCTCAAAAGCCCTCCTCAAGAGATTGAAAGTGGACG
>DAHXMQ010000263.1 GCA_027371625.1 Candidatus Methanoperedentaceae archaeon
TAATCCAGTATATGTCCCCGCGCCAGGTTACACGCCTTATCCAGAGAGTAGGGCGGGGTGGGCATCGCATAGGAGAAAAATCAAGCGGGACGATAATCACCATAAGTGCTGACGATGCGGCTGAAGCCTCTGCCATCGCGAGGAGGGCAAAAGCCGGACTGATAGAGACCATCGACATACACGAAAACAGCACCGACACGCTTGCAAACCAGATCTGTGGGCTGGCGCTTGATTTAAGAGAGATTTCAATTGATGGCATATTTTCCACAGTAACGCGGGCTTATCCATATAGGGATCTTAAAATTGAGCTGCTGCGGGAGGTTATCAGGCAATTAAACGATAACAGGCTCATCAGGTTTGAGAACGATATTGTCAGCAGGAGGAGGAAGACCTGGCAGTATTTCTATGAAAATCTCTCCATGATTCCAGATGAGAAAAGGTTTGAGATATTCGATATCGTAAGCGGCAGGACTGTCGGAGCACTGGATGAGGCATTCGTTGCGGATTTTGCACAGGCGGGCGCGGTTTTCATTGCTAAGGGCGAGATGTGGCGCATCATCGAGGTAATAACCGAGAAAAGCAGGATAAAAGTGGAGCCGATAAGCGACCCTGGCGCAGATGTACCGAACTGGGTGGGTGAGGAGATACCAGTGCCCTACGCGGTGGCGCAGGAAGTGGGCAGTATAAGGAAACGCATGCTGGAAACAATCACACGGGGCGAAGGTGCAGAAAAAATAACCTGGGATTACAGAAACGAATATCCGGCAGACAGCGATGCGGCAAATGAGGTTCTTGAGTTGATAGGGAAGCAAGTGAAGGCTGGTCTTACAGTACCTTGCGATGATATTGCGGTAATAGAACAGGATGGAAAAACCATCGTGCTCAACATCTGCGGAGGACATAAGATGAACGAGACACTCGGAAGAACCCTCACTTCCTTGCTTGCAGCGCGGTTCGGCGCGAGCGTGGCTATGGAGATCGACCCGTACAGAATCAAGCTTGAGCTTCCAAGGCTTTTGTCCGCCGAAAAAATAAAAGAGATGCTCTTGACCACAAGTCCTGACCACATCGAACCGATTATCGAGATGACGCTTAAGAATACCATGCTTCTCAAGTGGAAGATGGTGCACGTGGCACGGAAATTCGGCGCGCTGAGCAGGGATGTGGATTACGAACGCATAAGCATGAAAAAGCTGCTTGAGGTGTTCGAGCACACGCCCATGTACGATGAGGCTGTGCGCGAGATATTCCACGACAAGCTCGATATAGCAAGGGCAAAGGAGGTTCTCGGCGCGCTCCAGAGCGGCAGGTGGCGGCTTCTGACCCAGCCTGCGAGTCCCATAGGCGAAGCAGGATTCCTCGGAGGGCGGGAGTTGATGGCGCCTGAGAGGGCTGATTCTTCGATAATCATGGCGCTTAAGAGCAGGATAATGAACGACCATGTGATACTTTTCTGCCTGAACTGCAAGAAATGGAGAGCTAAAAGGATTGTCAGCAACGTCCCCCAGGTGCCGGAATGCCCCTTATGCAGCAGCAGGCTGATTGCGGCTCTCAAGCCGTGGGAAGAGGAGGAGATCAGAATTGTTAGGAAACCCGATAGCGAAAAAACCGAGGAGGAGAGGAAAAGGACGGCGCGGGTATATCGCAATGCTAACCTTGTGCTCTCGCAGGGGAAGACTGCGGCGATTGCGCTTGCTTCGAGAGGAATCGGACCTGAGACTGCTTCGAGGGTTATAAGAAAGATGAGGGAAGATGAGGAGGAGTTTTACAGGGATATCCTGATTGCCGAGAGGAATTATGCGAAGACGAAGAGGTTCTGGGATGTAGGATGAGAGTGTAATTAGCCACTATTGTAGGACTCTTTGGATTCCGCTAAAACATTTACAGGCTTCATGATTTTATCTATCTTAGCAATCTTTATGCTTTTTTCAAGATCATCTTTTGTAATGTGTATTATTTCAACTGCATATGGTGCTATTCGTGAAAAATATTCAGCTACAAGTCGCCTATGGCACTTATCTGATCTATCTTCTGAACATAGAAGGCATATCCTCGTAAAACCATTTATTATCGAATTTAAAAGCTCCTCAACTTTTCTCTCTTTTAGTAATTCGTTAAATTTTTTTTCGTATGCTGTCCAGTCCGAATCCTTTCGATAATTATCGAATAAATCATTCGTTGGTGCCAGTATCATTTCATGTTGGTATTTAATTTTCTCATACTCTTCAAGAACGTATCTCAAATCCTCTTTATTTGAATATCCTGCCAACTGACCATACGGTCGTAATCGAATATCAACGACTTTCTCAACACAATTATTTTTCAATAATTTAATAAATTCTTTTAGGCTCTTCTTAGTGAATCCAATAGTAAAAATCTGAATTTTGTTATTAGAAAATATATTTAATCTATCCTCATTCTTTTCATTTAAATCAGATAGCTCCAAACTTGCTTGTTTTGTTTTCACCATAATAATACTCTTCTATAGATTTCCATAATCAATCTCTATATTTGGTAAAGGATGAATCCCTACAATCATCGG
>DAHXMQ010000272.1 GCA_027371625.1 Candidatus Methanoperedentaceae archaeon
AGCCACTTCCACAATCGGCAAAGCGCATGAGATTTCAAAACTCAGGGACGCTATACGGGAGATAATGATAGGCTTGGGTTATTTTGAGGTAATGCCGTTCACCCTCACGAACGAGCGTGTGCAGTTCGAAATGATGCGTAGGGAAGAGGTTTCCGGTATTACACATATCCTTTATCCCATAAGCGAAGACCATACCATCGTTCGCCCCACGCTGCTTCCCAACCTTCTTGGGATACTTTCCATAAACAAGCACCGCGAGCTGCCGCAGAGGATATTTGAGGTGGGCGAGGTGGTTCTGAATTGCAAGACTCTACAGCGCATCGGGGCGGTCGCCATCCATCCGCAGGCTAATTTCACTGAAATCTATGCAGTGGTGGATGCTGTGATGAGGGAGAGGCGCATCGCATACGAAGTCAAAGAGTCGGATGACCCTGCATTCATCGAAGGCAGGCATGCTGATGTGATGATAAAAAGTAAGAAGGCGGGAGTGTTCGGTGAGATTCACCCTGAGGTGATCTCGAACTTCAGGCTTGAACAGCCAATCATCGGGTTTGAACTGGAGTTATAGTTCACTCTGACTCCGCATATCTGGCAGCAAGGCGGTGAACATCACCAAAGTATTTATGCAATTGCGACATATATAAAAAATGGGTGCATGATATATGGTAGATGTTGTAGCAACAGGAATCGTCGCGTTATTGATAATAATCATTCTCTCGCAGTCCATCAAGGTCGTGCGGGAATACGAGCGCGTTGTCATCTTCAGGATGGGAAGGCTATTCGGGGCAAAGGGACCCGGGATTTTCTTTATAATTCCGATAATGGACAGACCGTTGAAGGTTGATCTACGCATAGTTACAATCGAAGTTCCAAAGCAGACCATAATCACGAGAGATAATGTTAGTGTGGAGGTTGATGCCGTCATCTATTACCGTGTTGTTGAACCAACGAATGCGATAACGAAGGTGGAGAACTACAGTATAGCCACGAGCATGCTGGGGCAGACAACACTGCGGGATATACTTGGGCAGATAGAGCTTGACGACCTGCTCTCAAAGCGAGAAGAGTTGAACAAAAAGCTCCAGGAAGTGCTGGATGTGGCAACCGAGTCATGGGGTATAAAGATAACGGCAGTCACGATACGCGATGTGAGCCTTCCTGAATCCATGATGCGAGCCATAGCAAAGCAGGCTGAGGCTGAGAGAGAGAGGCGCTCGAGGATAATACTTGCTGACGGAGAATTCCAGGCAAGCCAGAAGATGATGGAAGCGGCTGAATTGTACCAGAAGGTGCCCATCGCGATGAAGCTGCGGGAACTCCAGACGCTGGCTGAGATTGCAAGGGAGAAGAACATGATTGTTGTCACAAGCGGCGCGCCCGGAAGCGATATCAGTGATATTGCAGGTCTTACCGGGGCTTTAACAAGGGGTGGAGCAAAGGCTGAAACCAAATGAAGCTTCTTACTTTTCTGGCTTTTTTTTTTATTTTATCTTTCTTCGTACATACAGCGAGCGCACAGGTTCTTGTAGTTGAGCTCAAGGATACCATAACCTCCGCAAGCGCAGGTATTGTAAGCGAGGCGCTCGATACCGCAAGGGTTGAGGGCGACCAGGCGCTTATAATCATCCTGAATACCCCAGGCGGCGGGCTTACTGAGACCAAGCAAATCCTCGATGACATCGATGCTTCGCCCGTGCCTGTAATAGGTTACGTGTATCCGAAAGGCGCAACCGCATGGTCTGCCGGAACCCTGATTCTTTTGGGGACTGACATTGCAGCCATGGCGCCGAATACGATAATGGGCTCTGCCCAGCCTGTGGAAGTAACTTCGCAGGGTCTGCAGCCAGTCACTGAACCGAAGATAGTGAATGCTGTGGTTGCGCTTGCGCAGGAAAAGGCAAGGGAGCACGGGAGAAACGTTACCGCCGCAGGTGAATTTATCACGAAAAACCTCAACATCGATGCCGAGCAGGCAAAGGCATATAACGTGGTTGAGGTTGTTTCGCCAAGTATCGAAGATTTGCTGACAAAGGTGGACGGGATGAAGGTAAAAGGCAGGGTGCTTTCGACTTCTGGTGCTGCGTTTCATTATTATTCGCCCTCGATTCGCCTCTCGGTTCTGAATATACTCTCAAACCCGATTCTTGCAGGTCTTCTTCTGCTCGTCGGAATCTTTGCGCTCGTGTTCGGGCTTACAAGCCCGGGCTATGGGGCAGAGATATTCGGGGTGATTTCCATCAGCCTCGGGCTGATCGGGCTTGGTTTTGCGGTAAATATAGCGGCACTTTTCCTGATCATCCTCGGCATAGCGCTGTTATTGTTTGAGGTTCACATCTCGACCTTCGGGCTCATGGGCATAGCAGGGGTTATATGCGTTGTCATGGGAAGTATACTGCTTGTGCCAATAGGTTATCCTGCATTGTATTCAATCCAATTTCAGACAACGATGCTGATTAGCCTGCTTGCGCCTGCTATTGTTTTTGGCGGGTTTCTTGCCTTTGCCATCTACAAGATGATTCAGATACGGAGAAGAAAGCCTGTGATTGGAGAAATCGTGGGAGGCGTTGCGGAGACAATTGACCCCATAACTCCCGAGGCAGCAGGTTTTGTGAGATATCAGGGAGAATACTGGAAGGCAAGGTCGGAGGAGAGGATAGAGCCCGGGACAAAGGTTGTCATAACGGGAAAGGATGGGGCAGTGCTGATCGTCAGGTTTAAAGAAACCTAAAGGTATATAATCCCTCAATCAAATAAGATGGAAAACAGATTTAATGATTTAATATTCAAAAACAAAAATTAAAGAGGATTTATTATGAGATGGCAAGGCAAACCAACGCGCAAATACACAGGCGGGAGAATAATTCGTGCAAGAGGAAAAAGGAAGTTTGAACTCGGAGGAGAACCTGCGAATACTCATCTTGGCGAAACCATAAGGAAAGCCGTTAAAACCATGGGCGGCAATAAAAAAGTCAGTCTTTTAAGGGAAAGCACAGCGATAGTGACAGACCCAAGCACAAAGAAATCAAGGAGGGTCAAGATAGAGACCGTTACGGGTAACCCGGCTAATATTCACTACGTCAGGCGAAACATCGTGACAAAGGGCTCTATCATCAAAACAGAGATTGGTTCTGCAAGGGTGACAAATAGACCCGGGCAGGAAGGCAGCATCAACGCCGTGCTTATTCCCAGTACTGCTTAAAAGTCGCCCACAATTCCGGAAGGTTCTTCTGTAACAACTCGTTATCACAGTATTCCCCAAGCCTCTTTCTTTTTTCAAGCGCCCTTGCAAGCGGCTTCCCGAGCAGTCTTTTTATCCTTGTTTCATAATCCAAAAGCAGCGCCGTGTCGTTATGTTCAAGAGCATCTATTATAGTTCTTCCCGCCACCTCAGCGGCAAGTACAGCATTGTTGATACCAGCCCCGGTTATCGGGTCAGCCATTCCCGCACTGTCCCCGACAAGAAGAACATTGTTAAAAACGAGTTTTTCGCGAAGCCCTCCAACGGGAAGTGTGCCTGTAATGTATTCTTTCTTCACGATGGTTTTACTTGCGATTCTATCCCTGATAAATGCATCCAGACATTCGTGCGGGTTTCCTCTTGTCAGCCCCAACCCTATCTTCGCTGAATCCTCACCTGTTGGGTAAACCCATGCATATCCCCCCGGCGCGTAGTTGTTATCAAAAAAAATCTCACCAGTTTCGGGTAAGGGCTTTATGCCTTTTATATGGTACTGGGCGCAAACTACAACCATCTGTTCCTCCATCCCCAAAAGCTGCGCAGTTTTTGAAAAAACCCCGTCTGCGCCAACAATCACTTGCCCGCAAGCCTTCCCACCCCTGAATTCAACCCCATCTTTAATCAGGTTCACAAGAGGAGAACCCCATTTAAGCTCAGCGCCCTCTTCTTTTGCCTTCATTGCAAGAGCAGTGTCAAACGACGGTCTATCCACCACGAATCCATCGAGCCTGAAATCATGAAACGACATATCGGGAAAATAGGTGCGCATTGCCGTTATTTTAGACTGGACGACGCAATCTTCAGGAATTTCTAAGTTGATCGTACAGCTTACATATCCGGCGCATGGCGACCTGCACATAGTGTTTTTTTCAAGCAATAGAGTGCGAAAACCAGCTTTAGCAGCTTTTGCAGCAGTAACAGACCCGGCTGGTCCTGCGCCTGCGATAATCACATCATAGCTCATCTGAAGACCCACTCATGCGAGTAGTATTTTGGCAAAAGGCTGTTTGTGATATTTATTTCTTTAGCATTCAGTTTTCCTGTTTTTAACTTAATATGGAAGCGCTCTTCGAATTTTCTCTTCATGACATCCTTGATATCCTCCATATCAAGCTTCTCCCCCAGTTCCCTGTCAAGCCAGGTAAGCCCTTCCTCTATGGAGGCAATTTTTTTATCAAGGAATTTTTCCTTTGGTGTATTCAATATCCGAAGCATCTCCTTTATGTCAAAATCAAGGAGCAGGGTGCCGTTCTGGAGCAGTTTTCCTTCCCACCTTGTCTGGGCATTGCCTGAGATTTTTTTACTTCTAATCCCCGTATTTAAATACGGGGTATTTATTACAACATCGTTGATGGGGCGAAAACCCGCATTAAGACCATAATGAATAAGCGCATCTATTATGACGCCGCATATCTGTTTATACGATTCTATTATATCGAGCGGTAATAATTCGTTGCCTATTGTTTCCACCACGCCGTAATTGATCTGTCTTCCCCTGTCGTCCGAGAACGCTATCCCGCCTCCGCTTATTCTTCTCGTGATTGTGTAGTCCTTGCAGTTCGTAAGATTCAATTCCAGCTCTGCCTTCTGGAAAAACCCAAGGATGATGGATTTTTTCGGCGTCCAGAAAAAGAAGGTATTGCCTCCATCTCCTTTCAATATGGCTTCGTCCATTGCCATCATATTACGTATATCCACAGGTCCGAAGTCGATGAAACGCCACGTTTCCATATCATGCCTCCAGCGCTTTCATTATGGATTCCGTGAAATCGGAAGGCAGAGTTCCTGGCGACTGGATGCGCTCTTTTTCATATATCCTTTCTATGCTTTTCTGTATTTCTTCACGGTTTGCTTGCGTTCCTTTTAATTGCTCAAGAATCTTAAAGAGTGCCTCCTCAGGAAAAAGAAAGAAATCGCCTGAAATTTCTATGTCTTTGATGTTGCCTTTCTCCACTGTTACGAATGACCTTATCAGTCCGCCTTTTGATTTATGGATACCTTGCTTAGTTTTGGATTCCACGTTTAACGCTTTCAGAAATGGCATGATTCTATAAAAAAATCCTTTTATTAGTTAAATCCTTGCGCCTTCATTCCGCCATGATATCCTATGAGAACCCATAATTCCGGTTCTGAATCTCGGGCAGATATCTATGCTGCAATCTTTTGTGAGTTTCAGCATGCACTCGGTCACGAGGCGCAGAGGCAATGTATCTGTTTGCTCATAACCTGCAAAAGAAGCAAACAATCCTTTGCCGATGGCACATCCTGAAACTGGTCTGATTTGCATGTGTCCTCCCATTATAGCGTGTATCCCTACACCAAATAAAAGTATTAATCATTATAATATATAACAATTGCCTTTATCATGATTATGAGATCTGGGCTGATTCTTCGTGGCCAGCAATAGGAAGCTAACGAAATAATATCCGTACTCTACATCGATTTTTTGGATGAATTTATATACCATAACAAAAGAATATGAACCGAGGGCAGGAAAAATGAATGAGAAACTAAGTCTTGATAAAGACGACCTTATAATCGTCATTGTAATTATTGTTGTGTTTCTGGCAGTAGTAGGTGTTGGCTGGTTGCTGCTTACCCATTAAAGTTATTTTTCTGATTTCATTTCATTTATAACTTCGCTCAGGGCATCTCTTAACCTGCCTTCTGGGTTTAGGATTTCGTCGGCAATAATATCCATAAGCAGGTCATAGCCGCCTGGGCTTGAGGATAAATAATCCCTTATAACCTTATCCAGCTTTTCACAGCAGTCCACACACAGGTCAACGCCTTCTATCTCGGCATCATTTGCAGGTTCAAGAACAGAATGGCACAGGAAACATTCACTCATAATATCACAAGCGGCTTTAATGAATTTGACATCTTATCAATGTTACGCAAAAAAATGATAACGTTTAAAGTTCAAGCCGCATATCAGGGAACACATGGTAAAAGTTGAAGTCGTGATGGATGAAAGAGCATATATTGCAAGGCATATGCTCAATCTCAAGCTCATAAAATTCTCCTGGGCATTGTTTTTCATATTGATAGGAGTAAGCTGGATTCTTGAAAGCCTGCACAAAATAAGCAATACAGAGAAATGGGCGCTCATCTATGCAGGAAGCGGCGTAATATTGCTTTTGTTGAACATGCTCAGGGTCGCTTGGAAACTTGATGCAAGCAAATTCACAATAGGGCTCGGGGCGCTCGGATTAATTTTTGGAGTTGCGAAATATTATGCACTTCCCGATTTTTCCATCTGGGCTGCGGTGGCGCTGATTATCGGCGTGTTCATGCTTTTTGAAGTGATGAGAAAATAGTAAATGGGCCCGACCGGATTTGAACCGGTGACCGCCCGGTTATGAGCCGGGCGCTCTAACCTGACTAAGCTACGGGCCCCTATAAAACGCCGCCAACAGGGCTCGAACCTGTGACATCCTGGTTAACAGCCAGGCACTCTACCAGCTGAGTTATGGCGGCAATGCGAAACGAATCTCTAAAGGCATAATCTGATTTAAGTCTTTTGTTAACGATGAGATATTTCAGAAAACATGGATTTGCACAGAGAATACGGATTAACACGGATAAAAAAATCCGTTGAATCCGTGTCATCTGTGTTCTATTTAGCGCACGTGCTACCAAACGATGGATTAAATCATCGCTTTCATGCCATGAACCTTTATGCTTGCAACTGAATCTGCAATACCTTCTATTGCATCCTTCGGAATATTGAAATCCTGTATGATAGCCTTTGCAGTCGGATCGTTTGCCATTAACTCAAGCGGATAATGTGCCTCATCCATTATTTTCACATCTCTGAAGCCCGCATCTTCTATCGCTTTTAAATACTCATCCTTCATTATCGCGCCCGAAAGGCAGCCGATGTATGCCTCGATGGAATTTTTTATGACTTCGGGAAGCTCTTTTAGCAAGACAAGGTCGGACACCATCAGCCTTCCACCAGGCTTCAGCACCCTGAACGCCTCTTTGAAGACTTTTTTCTTATCAGGCGCGAGGTTGATGACGCAGTTGGATATGACGGCATCGACGGAATTATCGGCGGCTGGTATGTTCTCGATCTCGCCAAGCCTGAACTCTACATTTTTGTAATTGCTTTTCCTTGCATTCTCCCTTGCCTTATCAAGCATCTCTGGCGTCATGTCCACGCCTATGACTTTTCCCTTCCTCCCGACTTTATTGGCGGCAAGGAAGCAGTCAAATCCTGCGCCGCAGCCGAGGTCGAGCACGGTTTCACCCTCTTTTAGCGATGCCAGAGCCACAGGATTCCCGCACCCAAGCCCGAGGTTTGCACCTTCGGGAACGGCAGCAAGCTCTTCATCCCCGTATCCTATCATCCTGCTGATGTCCGTTGCTCTATCAGTGCCGCAGCAGGGAGTTACAGGGGTGCAGCACGGGATTTGCTTTCTGGCTATTTTGGCATAGCCTTCTCTCACCACTTTCTTTATTTCTTCCTCTTTCATTTCGACCCCTCCTGATTATTCTATAATTATCTCCTTCATCATTGGACCGAGTAAGCCCTTTACCATTTCAGCAAAATCCTCCACCTTTATCAGGGAGAGGCAGCATACCTTGCCGTCTTTTTCAAAGCTTATGACAGCCAGCTTATCGCCTGTGCGGATATTTGCCTTATCCCTTATCTCCTTGGGAAGCACCATCTGCCCCCTGTCATCTATGCTTATTATGGATTCCACCTTGCAGCAGCCCAGGTTTTTGGATAAGGGGGCGCAGCAGGATTCGGTTTTGGGTTTTCTGGACATTTTATCGCCTCGGTGGTAAGAGGTGTTCTCAATATTTAAATTTTTCTGAATAATCAGAATTGACTGAATATGGATGATAATTCTTCGGGTTACGGGATGTTAAGGGATTAATCCTCTTTGCGTATGTGGGTTCACTCCGACAGCCTCAGCAGTATCCCCGACCGCCTCGCCATGATAATCGCCCTGTCAAGCGCAACAATACCGGCTGCTAAATAAAATAGCCCAAGCCCGAAGCCTATCATAATATTCGCCTCCCCAAAGCCGTAGAACGAGCGCATGTATTCAAGGAAATACGTAAGCGGAATCGCCCTTGCAACGAACTGAACAGCCTGGGGGAG
>DAHXMQ010000311.1 GCA_027371625.1 Candidatus Methanoperedentaceae archaeon
TGCAGGAGACCCTTATCGTGCTGCCACGCATAACAAGGGCATAATGAACGGGGTAACTGCTGCGGTTCTTGCCACTGGCAATGATACAAGAGCCATCGAGGCAGGAGCGCATGTGTATGCTGCCCGAAGCGGGGCTTATCGCCCATTATCGGCATACGAAAAAAATGCAAATGGTGACCTTGTGGCTTCAATCGAAATTCCCATGGCAGTCGGGCTTGTGGGAGGAGCGACAAAAACCAATCCCATTGCACGCGCGGCAGTTAAAATCCTCGGCGTTGCTACTGCAACTGAAATGGGCGAGGTATTTGCAGCCCTTGGTCTTGCGCAGAATTTCGCAGCGCTTAGGGCACTTGCGACGGAAGGCATACAGAGGGGGCACATGGGGCTTCACTCAAGGAATATTGCCATTCAGGCAGGTGCAACAGGTGAGATGGTGAATAAGATAGCCGAAATCATGGTCAAAGAAAGGAAGGTCAGGGCTGACAGGGCGAAGGAACTGCTGGATGAATTGAAGAAAAAGGAATAAGTTTTTATTATTAATTATTAGTTATTATTAATCATTAGCGATTAATTATTTAACGAATGGGCACAGTGCTAAGAATGAGGGATAGATTTGAGACTGGAAAATAAGTTATTAAGAGACGTGATGACAAGAGGAGTGGTAACAGTGCCGATGGATGCCACAGTCAAGGAGGCTGCAACCATGCTGAGCAGACAGGGACTCTCGGCAGTTGCGGTCATCTCGGAAGACGGAGAGGCGATGGGAGTCATCTCGGACATGGACATACTCAAGGTGATAGGAAAGGATGACTGGGAGAACATGCCAGCAGAGTCTATAATGACTCCCCGCATTGAAATTGTCAAACCCACCTCAACGATAGCCGAGGCGGCACGGATAATGAGAGAAAAGCATATCCATCGATTGCTTATTTTCTCAGAGCGCGGCGTGGGAGCATCGCAGAGACCCATCGGGATACTGAGTGCAAGCGATATTGTAAGGGAAGCTGCGAGGGATTAAAGCAGGGCTTCGATCCTTGTTTTTTCGTCCGGGAGAATACCGCAGCATGTGCCGTAGTAACTGATTTCAAATCCTTTCTTTCTTGCAAAATCGATGGTTTGCATTGTCGGAGAAGCAATACCGCTCATGCCGCACAGAAGCGCAATTCTTTCTATTTCTCCCCTGTCTTTCCCGCTTGAATGGGCACACCCAAGCACAATGGGGGTATTCGGGAACATTTCAATGGCTTTCTTTATCACTTTTTCAAAATCGCAGGGATGAGGTTTGACATGCGCCATCGGCGTCCCAGCAACTGGCATCAGTCCTGTTATTATTACCGTGGATGAAGTTATTGTTTTTATCAGTTCAAGAGCGCAGCACTCCCCTTTCAATTCACCGAAATGCAATCCAACACATACATGAGGGAATAGCATTATTCCCGCCTCTTCCATGGCGCGGAGGCTCTCTATGTAATCTTTTTCCGAAACATCAAGACCGTACACTTCCCGAGCTGTGCTCATATCCCCTATTACGTCAAAACCTATGCCGTCAAGCCCGGAATTCGAAAGCGCATCGGCTTCTTCGCTGGATATAAAGCCTGTATGCGCGATGAGGATTAGCTCAGTTTTTTGCTTGATTTTTTTTATGGCGGGAATTAAACTGTTGACAGGCACATGCCCGCGCTTATCGCAGCCACCAGTTATCAATAAGCCTTTAGCTCCTTTTCCATAAAGCGCAATGGCTTTTTTTTCAAACTCATCGCAGGTTGTTGCTGGAATAAGAGATTCAAGCAATTTTCCTTCGCAGTGCTTGCACATGAGAGCGCATGAGTTACCTGTAACAGAGAGTGAAGGAAAAAGATGCGAGGTGATGAAGAAGTTGATTTTTTTTGGCATTTTTAAATCACCCGAATGTTTTTGAAATCAAGTCGCCTACATAATGCGTTAAAACAATAACCGCTGCTGCAATAGCAAGATGTTCACCGATAACCTTCCATGGTTTAACTTTCTGCTCCCTTGCAATAAAAAAACTTAAAATACCCAGCAGCAAAAAACCCCATGCTACACTTATAATAATTGCACTTGAAAGTGCAAAAAGCAGAAGTGGGATGAGAAATGTGGATGCAAAAATGAACTTCGCAAAGAACGTGGAGAATGTTGATTCCCATATCTCTTTCTGAACATGTTTACTTTCCGATTCTTCCAAGATGTGAATGCCGAGCGCGTCCGAGAAAGCATCTGCTATTGCTATTGTCAGAACGCCGCCAATAACCGCGAGCCTTGAATGCGTCCCGGCATCCAGACCCACAATCAAGCCAAGTGTTGTGATTATTCCGGAGGTTAAACCAAAGATGAAACCTATTTTCAGCGAATGGTTCATATATACATTGAGGGCGGAAGTTAAATAATAGTTTGCTTCTTAATAAGGTTTGAATGCTCAAGGAAGAAATCTGGATCGAGAAATATCGACCAAAAAAACTGGATGATGTAGCAGGGCAGGCAGAAGTAATTAAACGTCTTAAATCCTATGTCAGTTCAAGAAACCTTCCACATCTTCTCTTCTCAGGTCCTCCAGGCGTTGGGAAAACAGCCTCTGCAATATGCGTAGCCCGTGAGCTTTTCGGCGATGCATGGGCGAATAATTTCACAGAACTGAATGCCAGCGATGAGCGGGGCATAGACGTAGTCAGGAACAAAATTAAGAACTTCGCAAGGACAGCGCCCCTTGGCGAAGCAGAATTCAAGATAATATTCCTCGACGAAGCCGATGCGCTTACCTCCGATGCTCAGTCTGCACTTCGAAGAACGATGGAAAAATACACGGCGACATGCCGCTTCATCCTCTCCTGCAATTACTCTTCAAAAATAATCGAACCAATCCAGTCACGGTGCGCGGTTTACAGATTCAAGCCAATATCCAGTCAGGCGGTTGAAGAAAGGATAAGGCATATCGCCAGTGCAGAAGGCGTAAACCTGACAGAAGACGGCATGGAGGCAATAAAATACATGGCAGCAGGCGACATGAGGCGCGCCATCAATGCCCTCCAGGCGGCTGCGATGCTGGATAAGACCGTCACGATGGATGCCATCTACAAGACAACAGCTACTGCTAAGCCTGAAGAGGTTGTGGAACTTGTTAAACTCAGTCTTGAGGGTAATTTCATGAAAGCAAGGGCGAAACTGGATTATCTGTTGATCGAACAGGGACTCTCAGGCGAGGATATTATAGGACAGATTTATAGAGTTATGTTTGACATGACAATTCCTGATAAGCTGAAGGTGGAACTGATTGATCGCATAGGAGAGGTCGATTTCAGGATGGCAGAGGGGGCAAATGAGCGCATCCAGCTTGAGGCTCTGATTGCGCACTTCATGTTGTGCGGAAGCAAGCACTAACAAACCTTTAATAATGTCTATCTCTATTTCGTGGCTATGATTGCCGAACTCCTGTCCAATTCCATTACACATTTCATATCATCCATCGGCTATACCGGTGTTTTTATTCTGATGACCCTGGAAAGTGCCGCCCTTCCGGTGCCTTCAGAGGTCGTGATGCCGTTTGCAGGTTATGTTGTATATCAGGCACATCAGGGAGTTTTCAATGTGCTCCTTGTAAGCATTGTGGGCGCGCTTGGCTGTACCACCGGCTCGCTCATCTCATACTACGTAGGACGCATGGGCGGGAGACCTTTAATAGAAAAATACGGGAAATATCTGTTTATTGAAAAGAGCCGAATAGAGCTTGCAGAGACCTGGTTCAAGAAATACGGCGACAGGGCAGTTTTTTTTTCCAGGCTGCTCCCTGTAGTCCGCACATTCATATCCCTGCCCGCAGGCATAGGAAGGTATGATTTAAAGAAGCTAGTGGCGTTCAGTTTCACAGGCTCTTTACCCTGGTGCTTTGCCCTTGCGTATGTGGGTTTCTCCCTTGGAGTTTACTGGAAAAATATAATCGGATTTTTTAATGAGCTTGATATTATTGTTGTTATAGCAGTAATTATGATTATTTTATATTACTGGAAGCTCAAGAAGTTTCTTCAAAACGTTTATCCATTTTGAACACATAATATAGATTTGTATTGAGAGAAAGTAAGAGATGCTGTTATGGGCAAGAGAACTCGTATTATCAATGAACCTTCGGACATCGTTCCGCTTTTGCGTGCCTTTGGTTCTGATACCCACAAGAAGGTTTTCGAGTGCCTGCAAAATGGCTGGAAGACTGAAGCAGAGATAGAAAAAGAAGTTGGTTTTTCACCTCGTGAAGGCCTTGACGTTCTGAAGAAGAGCGGATTCGTGGAGAGCAAATGGAGAATGCCGCAGCCGGGGAAGATGCCGGAAAAGGAGCATCACTCGTCATATTCCAAGGTACAGGTGAATTTCCAGTGCTCTGTTGAGGATTTAAGCGACCTGATAATGGTCACCTTCAAGAGCGACAAGGAACTGCGAAGCTACCTTGATTTAATCGAGAAGGAGGTTAAGAGCGGCAACCAGTCGATGAACGGGCTTCAAAGGGTAGTAGATAAAAGCATAATGTTTATCCGTGCAGTGGCAAGGCGCTCACCAAAGGCTCTTGTGAAGGCGTAAATTTAAAATTCCCTAATTTT
>DAHXMQ010000328.1 GCA_027371625.1 Candidatus Methanoperedentaceae archaeon
CCGAACTGTACGTGCCGTCGTTCTTGTAACCGGTCAGTGACGTTGTGTTAAGGTACGTGGTGTTGCTAATCGATGCGGGAGGTGCGGCTCCCAGCGATTGCGCAGGTATCAGGACTGCAAAACTTGAGACTATCAGGGCGCTCAGAATAAGGATGGATGCGATTTTTCGCATGGTTACCGTATAACATCAGGTGTATATTATTCTCTGCAATCACTCACACAAAGATTAATTAGGCAAGTATCGTTAAGCAAGAATGGAACTTCGCTGCCCCCACTGTAAAAGACAATGGTCCTACCGAGGCGGAAGGCAATTTTATGCCAGCTGCCCAAATTGCCATTTTCAGGTGAACATAAAGAAATCGAGAGTTGAGGTTGACCCTCCGAACCGAAAAGAGACCGTCGATCCGATCGGAGGGGTCTGAGTGTTATCGCGCCGTTCATTAATAAATTTCCTGATGTTTTTCATGAGAGGGTGGTATCATTAGGATTCCCCCGCAGCTCTTCGATCCGCATTTCAGGATCGTCAAGGCAAACGGCAAGCGACCGAACGTCGAATCTGACTGGCAGAACAAAAATAATTATCTGGTATCGCAGCAAACGGTCAACCAAATTCTGAACTCCGGTCGCAACTACGGTTTCACGTGCCCCACGGGGTTTGCATGTTTCGTTGATGCCGATACTGCTGAAGTGCAGTCTGCGCTTGACGAATCAACATGGACATTCAGGTATTCGACCGGAACCCCTGGGCACTACCAGTATGCGTTTTTCCTCGAGGATAAACCGATCGGATGCGTACCGCTCAAGGACGGCGCGTACATCAAGGGCAAAGGGGGCTTTACCGTCGGACCCGGATCGATCCATCCCAACGGGAGATTATATGGACTGGAGATCCGATATGCACGAATCGCGTCCGTCACGCATGATAACCTCATGAAGATGCTCGGTGCGCAGGAAAGGAAGCCTGGGAGCCATTCAACCCAGGGCAAAAGAACGGTTGCTGTCGCGGATCAGCAGATAAACGATCAGGCTGATCAGTTGCTTGACCTATGGATCAGGGCGGATCACCGACGGCATGACCTGACGCTTGCACTCGTGGGATTCTATGAACGCCGGGGCTGGACGCTTGACAATATCCAGGCGGTTGTTGATGAACTCATAGAGGCGAGCGGCAAGGGACATGAGCACAGCAGCATGGTTGCGAGCGCCTTCCATACGGATAGGGCGAAGTGGGGGCTGCCCATGATCATGGCGATTGAAAAGGAGGTAAGCGCGAATGCCCATTGATCCCGACAAGCTGATAAGGAACGCAGAAAAGGGCGAACCCCGAAGCCTGAACGCCGTCTATGACATACGGAAAGAGGGAGCGAGGTCCGTGATGAAATGGATACTCTCAAAGTACCATGTGATAACGAAGCGCGAGATCGACAACGACAAGGAGGAAATCTATGTCTATGCCGACGGCTTCTATTCACGCGGCGAGGAATTGCTACGGACGGCGGCTTACAACCGCTTTACCAGCCTTTGGGAAGAAGCCCTCTCGATCCTCAATGAGTTGTGGGGGACG
>DAHXMQ010000332.1 GCA_027371625.1 Candidatus Methanoperedentaceae archaeon
CTTCTATCGAGTATATATCGTGATGCGGGGCTGGCGACAATGCATCGGTTCCAACTGGTATCATTCTTGTCTTTGAGATATCCTCTCCGACCTTCTCACCAGGCAGGTGCCCTCCTATGCCCGGCTTTGCTCCCTGCCCTATCTTGATTTCTACGATCGCGCAGTTGTTAAGGTACTTACTCGTCACGCCGAACCTGCCTGAGGCTACCTGCACTATAATCCTGTCCGTGTACGATGAAAGCTCCTCATGAAGCCCGCCTTCGCCTGTATTCATCAGCGTTCCCATGCGCCTTGCCGCCATGGCAAGGGCTTTGTGCGCATTCAGGCTTATCGCGCCGTACGACATGGCTGCAAACACGATGGGTATATCCAGTTTCACCTGCGGCGCAAGCTCGGTTCCAAGGCTTATGTCTTCATTCTGCCCATCGAACTTGAGAGCCTCCGGCTTGGCTCCGAGGTATGTGCGCAACTCCATCGGCTCACGCAGCGGGTCGATCGAAGGGTTGGTCACCTGGCAGGCGTCTATCAGCATGTGGTCCCAGTATATGGGATATGGCTTGGGGTTGCCCATGCCGGTTAATAAAATCCCCCCGCTCTCAGCCTGTTTCAGGATATTCTTCCTGATTTCGGGCGTCCAGTTATAGCCGTACTTGTAGTCAAGCGGGTTCTCTGTAATTGTGATTGCGCCCTCGGGACAGAAGGTTGCACACCTGTGACATGCCACGCACAACCTGTGGTTTGGCGTCACCCTATCCTTGAATTCGATGGCGCCGAAACTGCAGTTAATCACACAGCGCTTGCATCGCCTGCACCTCTCATGGTCGATGTTTACTGTGAATTCTGCGGGAAGCTGGGATTCCATCACTCCACCTCCGTTTTAAGCGTGCCGATAACAGGCGTGCCTGCTTTGGGACTCCACACCTCATCAAGGTCTGGAGCTATTTCCCTTATTGCAGATTCTTCGGATGCAAGATAGAGCATGTCACCCTTTCGTGCGGCTGTCATGGGGCGGAGTTTAATCCTGTCATTCAAGCCTATCATGCCGTTGCTGTTAGCTACGATTATACTGAAGGGTCCATTCATAAGCGTACTTCCATACACTTGCCTTATGCTTGTGGAGATTTTCTTCTGCAGAGGCTCCATTCTGTCGATGTCCTTCCAGAACGGCGAGGCAAGTGCCTCAACAGCCTTTTCCACCGGGAGCTTATGTCTCCTCACAAGAAGGTCAAAGAGATATGCTATTACTTCGGTATCGGTGCGCAGTTCGAGCTTGTACCCGAACATCTCAAGGTAGCGCTTGTTGATCCCGTATGAGGATATTTCACCATTATGCACCACAGACCAGTCAAGGAGAGTAAAAGGATGCGCTCCTCCCCACCAGCCGGGTGTATTCGTGGGGAACCTGCCTGTGAGAAGGTCGGAGAGGATATCTCAAAGACAAGAATGATACCAGTTGGAACCGATGCATTGTCGCCAGCCCCGCATCACGATATATACTCGATAGAAGACCTCTCGCAATTGATCTACGCTATAAAGGAGGCGACTGATTACAAAAAACCGGTTTCTGTCAAGATAGCTGCAGTCCACAATGTCGCCGCCATAGCAAGCGGGATCGTTCGCGCTGGTGCTGATATAGTGATGATCGACGGATTCCGCGGAGGAACAGGGTCTGCTCCCGTGATCATGAGAGACCATGTAGGAATACCCATCGAGCTTGCGCTTGCAGCCGTGGATGATCGGTTGAGGCAGGAAGGCATACGGAACCGCGCAAGCATTCTCGTTGGAGGCGACATTGTGGACTGCAGCTATCTTGACAGAAACCGGTTTTTTGTAATCAGTCGCCTCCGTGATAGCGTAGATCAATTGCGAGAGGTCTTCTATCGAGTATATATCGTGATGCGGGGCTGGCGACAATGCATCGGTTCCAACTGGTATCATTCTTGTCTTTGAGATATCCT
>DAHXMQ010000339.1 GCA_027371625.1 Candidatus Methanoperedentaceae archaeon
CAATTTGTTTTTCCTCCTGCCGCAGCGATATCATTGCTACCGACAATTATTCCCAGAGAAATGCTTCTATTATATCCCTTGCAAGTAGCAATTGGTGTTATAATTTTCATCGTTATCGGAAAAATAATTGTAATCATCAACCTAAAATCATAACTACTCCATAAAAAAGCACCTAATTGGGTGGGTTAGTAATAATTATCCCACCACGTGCCCGCTATCAAAGGTTTGTCGTTCAATAAAGCCTTGTCATTTTTGCTATCTTCAGGTATTCGTCTATTTTGTTTTTGATAATATTTTTTGTAATGCCTCCGAGAATGCGATCTACCTCTCTGCCCCTTTTCAGGAAAATTATTGTTGGAATACTTATAACTCCAAATCGGCTTGCAGTCTGCGGATTATCATCCACTTTAAGCTTTCCGAATGCCGCTTTTCCGGCATATTCTTTTGATAACTCTTCAATTACAGGCGCAATAGCACGGCAGGGACCGCACCATGGAGCCCAGAAATCAATAACAATAAAATCGTACTTATTCATATTTTCGTCAAAGTTTGAATCGCTGAGTTGAATCAGTTCACTGGTTTTTATTTGCTCCACTTCAGGTTTTTTTTCTATCAGGCGCCCATGCTCGATCATCATGCATTTATTCATCACTACTTTTAAACCAGAAGCCTCAGCTTTCCTGGCAGCTTCTTCATTTATTATACCGAGCTGCATCCAGATAACTTTCAAGATACCATGCTTCTTTTTAATCTGGATAGCTTCCTCAACAACTGGCATAACTTTATCCGAGGGTCTGAAAATATCAATAATTTCCACCTGTTTTTGAAGTTCTTCAGGCATTTCAAGAACGCTCTTATAGCAGTTCTCTCCAAGGATTTCCACATAAAAAGGATTAACCGGGATAATCCTGTAACCTTTACTCTTCAGGTACTCAGCCACGATATAGCTGTACTTGGTTTTTTCATGCGACAGCCCCACAACAGCCACTGTTTTGTGGTTTTCCAATATTCCTTTAATCTCAGTATCACTAACCATTGTTTCCACCTCTGCTTGCCTTAATACCTCAACAGGGTTTTGGCACTTGCGATCAGGAAAGCAATTCCGACCACAGCAAAAAGGATGGATATAAACCGCTCCATTTTCTCGGATGATATCCTTCCCTGGAACCTCGAGCCCAACTGACCGCCAATCACCGCTCCTGGGACGGTATATATAACCAGATTCCAGGGCACGGCATTTACGCCGCCATTCGATATCAGGACAAGGACAGCCGTGATAGAACCTGATAACACTGTTACAGCGATCACGAAAACTGACGTAGCCGCGGAAACTGCCACCGGGATTTTGCAGCGCTTGACAAGGTTTGGCATCTCAAGCTCTCCCAGACCCACGGACACGAGCCCCTCCATAGAGGCTCCAGCAGCGGTTATGAGATTCCCTCCAAGTTGATCACAAACCCTGTATCGGTACTCCATCCCGTCCCGAGATTTGATAACCCTTTCTTCTTTTGCTTCCCGCAGCCTTGGGATCAATGCAACTGCCTTTGGAAGGATTCTCAGATGTGCATTGCGTATGCTGCTCGGTGCTGAAAAAGAAAGATATGCTGCAAGGAGAATCATCATGATACCGTATGCGATTTTTAGTATATCGCTTGGGGTGTATTGTGAGAGAAATGAGAATAACACTATTGCAGGTACCGCTACGGCAATCAGTTTCCAACCAGTGCGATAATCAATCAGCCTTCTCCTATGATACCCTACGACGCCAG
>DAHXMQ010000342.1 GCA_027371625.1 Candidatus Methanoperedentaceae archaeon
ATTGATGTGATGCAGATAAAAAAGGCAAAGGGTACTTCGCTTGATTATATTTTGCTACCAGAGATCGAGGCACTGAAAAAAGAATACGGCATTATTTGAGGCATTCCCCAAGATCGGAGATGAACTGCTCCAGCGCCTCCTCTCTTAGATGAGGCATTATTATAAGCCTCATGGCTCTCGGAGCTCTTGTTATCGAAGTAGTCCATCCTTTTTTGCGCAGTTTTTTCCTCACATTCTCAAGGTCGGGAATATCCAGAGCCACGATGTTCATCACAGGTTCGATCAAAGGCTCTATCCTGAACTCCTGAACTCCTTCAACTAACCTGTCTGTCATTTTAATGCACCGCTTTACGATTCTCCTGTACCCTTCCATGCCGAGATGCATCATCACGGCATAAGCCGCAGCCACTGCCGCGCCGCTTCGTGTTCCCGTGAGCGAATGCTGCGCCCTTATCGTGAGATAGGGTGTATCGATCTCAAGAGGCAGAAGGCATGATTCTTCCCTGAAAAGCAATCCTCCACTTGGAATTGTGGACATGCCCATCTTATGCGGGTCCGCTGTTATCGAATTCACGCCTTTGATGGAAAAATCAAAATCATATTTTTTGTCAAGGAATGGTATGACAAAGCCGCCGAAGGCTGCATCCACATGCAGGAACAGGTTGTTCGCCAGAGCGAGCTTTGCAAGCTTGTCTATCGGGTCGATCTGCCCGAACTCTGTCGAGCCTGCAACCCCGACAAGCGCTATGGTATTGTCATCGATAAGCGCCTCCACAGAATCCATGTCAACTTTAAATTCGTGATCCAGCGAGGCTTTCCTGAATTCTATTCCAAGAAGATTTGAAATCTTATCGAAGGAAAAATGGGCTGAGGCAGGAACAATTACATTGGGATGCCTCTTTTTGCTCATATTCCTTGCAGCCCTGAGCGCCTGGATATTGGATTCAGTTCCTCCTGTCGTTATATATCCGCAGGCGTTCGCATCGCCGAGCATATCCCCCATCATCTTTATTACACTTTGTTCAAGTTCTTTTGTTCCTGGAAAGAGACCGAAGTCGCCCATGTTCGAACCGATGAACTGCATGTGGGCTTTCACCGCTATCGGGTGTGGTCTTGTGCACATCGCGGAGAGCACTTTGTCGTATGAAGTGTCCTTTTTCATTGCCTCCGAAAGCAAAGTTAGAACTTCTTTCTCTGGGAGCCCTTTTTGGTTCATGTGCTGAATACCAGAATACGGGTTAATAAAAGGTTCGGATTTGATGAATCCGTCTAAAATTCTTGAACATACTTTGGATTCATCAAAATTACTCCTCTATAAACTCATAGAACTTGTCCCAGTCAAGCACCGTGGAGACGCACCCCGCTTTCTCAAGCGTAATCCCGACGCCGCGGATATTCAATCTCTCGCACATCTCAAGCCCCGCTTTCACTTCCGTCATGCATCCCACGCCCAGTATTGCCTCGGGTTTATGCTTGCGTATCAGTCTTTTTATGAAGCTTGAACCGGGCACGATGAATACCTTATAGCCAAGAGCCTCGGCACTTTTCTTGGCTTTTCCTATCTCGCAGCCGCAGTTGGTGCACTGCAATCCTTCCTGGCTGAGATTGGACTTGCATGTTGCTCCCCTCAGGCATTGCGGGAAGAATATCATGCGCCTGTTCATCGGCGTTTCCCTGAATTTGCGGATTGAAATCTTGTTCTTGAGCGATATGCCAACATTATCCACGATGGAATCGTCCATCCTAACGAGACGGAACAGTGCCTTGACAAGGCTCTCAAGCACGGTAATGGATAAGAGCATGAAATCAGGGAAGATGAATCTCTCGGTTTTAAAGGAATATGCGGTCAGCAGTGCAACGGCTACCGCGATTATGAATAAGAATATTGCGAGATATACTACTGCCTCACCTATTATCGTGAAAAATGGCTGTATTGTGAACATGGATGTAGTATGAATTTTTTTGGAGCATAAGGTTATCTGAGCATGCATCGGGTTTTAAATATAAAAAACCGCAGATAAACGCGGATGAACGCAAATTAAATGTCTCAAAAATCATTTTGCAGACGTTATCTTTGCAATTTCTTTCAGCACCAAAGCGCCCTTTTCAGTTAAACGATAATGAATAAAGCTCCTCTTTCCCATTTTAACCGATACAGTCTCAATAAGATTCGCCTTCTCAAGCTCTCTTAAACGAATCGTTCTGGTTTTCTCATTCTTGCAAGCATCAGACAAATCCACAAAGCGTTTGGGCTGCTCTGAAAGGGATTCCATGATATCGAGAATATACTGCTTCCCCACAAGCTGAATGATGCTCCTCTGTTCTTCCTTTACCATGATACTGCAAACTGTCAAAAGTAATAGAACAAAATTTCCGATAGAAAAGTATAGCAAACTTTATTTAAAGAAAGTAAAAAGATTTATATCATATTAGAACATCAAACATACTGTAAGTGGTGCAACTCCCGAAAGGGAGAAGATTCGGATGGTGGAAAAATGAGCAGAATAAAAATGTTGGTTATGGCACTGATTATTGCTGGAAGTTTGTGGGTTGGCACGGCAAGTGCTGAATTATTGACTGACTCAACAAATGATATATTCTCGTCGAGTAATGGAAATCCCGCATCTGGTCCTCCTTATATCGATATTGTTTCTGCTGAAATATCGCAAATTGACTCCACCCACATAAATTTAAAAATAAAAGTCAATGGGAATATCCCTAGTTTCGGATGGCAGGGGTACTATTTCTATATCGATACCGATCAAAGTAGCAGCACAGGTTTTTCTAACATTGGCTCTAATGATATAGGTGTGGATTACGAGGTTGGAGTTAGGGGAAACTCCGGCTCGCCTCCAATATTTGCTGAAATAAGAAAAAATGGAGTTGCACAAGGGGCAGGTATACCCATTACATATACAGTTTCTGGAGATACGATATCCACAACAATTTCGCTTGCTGATATTGGAAATCCAACATCTTTCTATTGGATTGCACTTACTACAGATGGGGTCTCAGTTAATGATAAGGTGCCTAACAGTGGACATGGTGCTTTTTCTGTATCTGGGGCACAACCATCTAATTACTTCACGGTTTCTAATCTAAATATGAACGGTCAGGGCAATTATGTTGAGGTAAATTCTGGCGCTACGGTTTCTGGAACTGTAAGCTACACGATATGGGATTCTGGCTGCCCAGGATGTATAAAGCAACTCGTGATTGGCTTGGATAATGCCCCCCAAACTTGCATATTCGACAGCATACCTGGTGCTAATCCGGGAAAGTCTGGAACAGCCAGTTTTTCATTTACTGCACCAACTTCGTCAGGTACTTACACCGTAGGCTGGACAGAAGATGCAATGTATGGTTGTAACGATGCTGAAAACAATTTCCCTGGGAAAAGCAAAGCGACCTTGGGTACGGTTAAAGTTAATGCGCCTCAAGTTACAACAGGTTCAATCTCGGTTTCCTCATCTCCATCAGGAGCCAGTATCTATCTCGATGGTTCATATCAAACAACTACACCTTACACTATCAGCAACGTGCAAGCAGGAAGCCATACTATAACCTTGAAACTCAACGGCTATCAGGATTGGTCAACTACCGTTAATGTGGTTGCAGGGCAGACCAGCACAGTTTCACCATCATTAACTCAGCAGATAACAACAAGTTCTATCATTGTTTCCTCAACTCCTTCAGGTGCAAGCATATATCTTGATGGTTCGTATCAATCAACAACACCTTACACTATCGACAACGTGCCAACAGGTAGCCACACTATAACCTTGAAACTCAGTGGCTATCAGGATTGGTCAACTACTGTAAATGTAGTTGCAGGGCAAACAAGTACTGTTTCAGCACCACTAACCCAGCAGATAACAACAGGTTCAATCGCTGTTTCCTCAACTCCTTCTGGTGCCAGCATTTATCTTGACGGTTCGTATCAATCAACCACACCATACACTATCAACAATGTGCCAGCAGGAATCCATACTATAACCCTGAAGCTCAACGGCTATCAGGATTGGTCAACTACAGTTAATGTGGTTGCAGGACAGACAACCACAGTATCGGGACAACTTATCCAGCAGATAACAACAGGCTCGATATCGGTTTCCTCCTCTCCTTCAGGTGCCAGCATCTATCTCGATGGTTCATATCAAACAACTACACCTTACAATATTACCAATGTGCCAGCAGGCAGTCACACCGTAACCCTGAAGCTCAACGGGTATCAGGATTGGTCAACTACTGTTAATGTGGTTGCTGGACTGACAACTACGGTATATGCACAACTAATCCAAACACCTCAGCAATCACTTTCCATTTCAGTCTCACCAACCTCTACGACCATAGACAGTGGAAGTTCAGCAAGCTTTTCAATAACCGTGACAGACCAGAACGGAAATGGAGTAAGCAGTGCAACCATTGGAATTGAAGATAGTGCAAAGGGCTTCTCAACATCAGTAACCACCGACAGCTATGGTTCTGCCACATATACCACAAGTCCAACTTCATCAGGGTATGTCTATTTCACGGCTACAAAGTCAGGATATACAAGCAGCAGTAAAGCGAGTGCTTATGTAACGGTAAACGCTCTAAAATCACTTTCCATTTCAGTCTCGCCAACCTCTACGACCGTAGACAGTGGAAGTTCGGCAAGCTTTTCAATAACTGTGACAGACCAGAACGGAAACGGAGTAAGCGGTGCAACCATTGGAATTGAAGACAGTGCAAAGGGTTTCTCAACATCAGCAACCACCAACAGCTATGGTTCTGCCACATATACTACGAATCCAACATCATCAGGTTATGTCTATTTCACGGCTACAAAATCAGGATACACAAGCAGCGGTAAAGCGAGTGCTTATGTAACTGTTCAGCAAACGATCCAAAGCCCTACTCTTTCGGATACCTATATTTCTCCTTCAAGTGTTCTTCCAGGACAATCTTTCACAGGATATTATGTTATTGACAATCCCAATTCAAACAGTATGAATGTTGGCTTAGGTTTGAGCATAAGACGTTCTGGTACAACTACCGAAATCGCGGATAAATCAAATGATATAGTGATTTCTGCTGCACCAGGGTCTAATACCTATTCCAGAACTTTCACAGTGTTATCATCGACTTCTCCTGGAAGCTACGATGTTGCTCAAGCTATCTGGTCGGGCTCGCCGGGCACAGGAACCCAATACGCTACAAGTGGCTGGAAATCTGGAGCACTTACTATTTCAATCAATCAGCCTCTAACTGCAAATTTGAAAGGTGTCGTATACGATAATTTTGATAACCATGTTCTGGAAGGTTTAACTGTAGAAATTACTGGACCTTTATCAAAAAATGTAATAACTGATCAATATGGGTATTATGAACTAAAAAATATTCCTTTGGGAACTTATTCACTTACAGTATCTGCAATTGGTTATGCGACAAAAACGGAATCAAAAATTGCCGATACACCTGGCACAGATTATTGGGTAAATTTTCCAATGATTTCAATAGCAACAATAGGCCCTCCTCCAAATCCTTCAGATATGCATCCGCTATACGGAGTAACATATGGTACTTTGTCAAAGGCCAAAGTGTATTCAGATAAAATAGATATACCAAGTGTTGGCACTTTCTATAGAGATACCTATGATCTT
>DAHXMQ010000367.1 GCA_027371625.1 Candidatus Methanoperedentaceae archaeon
AACAGCGCCACCAGGTATTTCTTCCCTGGTGAAATCTGAAGGTCTTAATCCTTGCAACATTTCCTGTGTCGTAACAAAAATTGGTGCAACATACGCCCAGCAAGAATAATCTGTACAGCCGCTGGTAATTTGCAAGGGAACATTGAGCTCTTCCAGAACATATTCCAGTATGAGTTGATAAGCCCTTTCCTTTTCAATTTCCTTCTCGATTTCATTCAAATGTTCGCGAGCTTCTTTTGACCCTTTATCGGATGCCTTCTGATACCATATCTTTGCTTTGTCCAAGTCTTTCGTGGTGCCGCGACCTTTCAGATAAATATCCCCCAACTTTACCTCAGCTGCTGGATTTCCCTGCATAGCGGACATCCTCATCCACCTGAATGCCCTTGCAAAGTCTTGAGTCACTCCGTTACCACTTTCATACATAAGCCCCAAATTATATTGAGCCTCTGAGTTCCCCCAACCAGCTGCCTTCCGGTACCATTTAGCGGAATCAGCGTAGTCATTCCTGGCAAAGTAGAGTTGCCCTAGTTTATTCTCCACCATCGCTTTTAACGAGTGCTCATAATCCATCATGGTGGCTGAGCTTTCTTGAGCTGTAGATAGTGTCAATAAAAATAGAAAAAAACCTATAGAAATCTTCGACTGAATAGACATTTTATTTGCCTCCTAAGTTTGCCGTCGCTAATCCTGTTTAGTAACCGCTGAAAACCAGGGCAGCGTGTCGAATTCTTTTGACATCAATGTACCTATAGTGCCAGAGCTTCCATTCTCTAACACTGCAAAACAAGATTGTCGTCCACATTTATATCGTCTCAATCTGGTTTCACCTCCAGAAGCCTGCCCATTCATAAGCGCCTCGAACTGCTTATAAAGCGCGGGGACCGAATGGACTAGGGATTCAATAGTTTTTGGTCGAAATTTTCTTTTTCTAACATTGACAAGCCAGACGTAATTATCAGAATAGGGTAGTCCAGCCGATGTTGTGCCCTGGTAATGATAGACTACTCGCCAGATATTCCCCGAAGCTATTTTAGCCTTCCACGCATCGCTGTAAGTCGGGTCATACTGCAACGCTGAATTTTTAAAATCCTCAAACCATCCGCCCGTAGTCGTATCCCCTATGGATATGTTTTTCACTAAGTCGATTGCCTGTTCTTTTGCCATCCTCGTTGCAACATTGCCTCGTGATGCCGACGATATCCCGTGTATCTCCTTATCATAAGTGCTTTTAGGCATTACCTCGGCAATATACGATTTCGATGTCTTCCTACAGACAACTCCACTGTTATTAACCGTTGTGCCATAAAATGTTTTTCCATTATTGAATTTATTGGCGCATGAATTTCCCAGAGCATTTAGGCGGTTATCTGTATTACTCGACAGAAAATCAGCCGTTGCTTGTACATTTTTCAGATACTTTGGATGAGCGATGGTATAAGCTCCGACAAACAGAGCATCTAATGCAAAATTGACTCTCATATTATTAGCTGAAACTAAATTTTGAGACGTTATCATGCTGACTTGAAGTATTTTCCCATCTCGCTCAATAACTTCGTATCTCGGGTCGTGGTTGTAAACTACCTTTGTGCTTCCTTCAAATATCCCACTTTGAATAGGCTCAGATTTTATGAGCGATAGGTTCATTTTGCTGGGACGTGACAGGCGTTGCAATCTTTGCGGGGTTAGTGGTAAAGCTTCCAGAGATGGCGAGACCTTTGCCGACTGATTCGATACAGAAGCAGGATTAGCAACTTTCTGCTTAGTAGACGGTGATTTGTTGCAACCTAAGATTCCAATAACCAAGACGAAAAAAAAGAGCGTAAAATTGCCCCAATTTATTCCTCTGCTGGTCCGTTTTATGATTTGCTTTTCCATAATGTCTTACCCTCCGCTCGCCGCTTAACTATCCGCCAATATCGCCTGGCAACTTGAACTCATCGCCGCCGAAACAGACGACATCTCTCTTCGAATTATGAGTGCCTAAACTACTCAATCTTTAGAATATGAACTTGCCCATCCGCGCCCATCGCGGCGACAATCGTGTGTACCTGATTACTCTGCCCTTTAAGGAACTGCATATACTCATTTTCATCGGCATCCTCATAGGATACCCCAAGCGAGTGAGCATTGCAGTCAGGGGCATACATTAGCGATCCATCCGTGTTGCCGCCAGTATACAGACAAGCCGTCAAACGATATCTCTTCCCCACTGGAAGACCTATCTTGGCTTTCGCGAAGAAATCCATATAATCAATAGGCTCTCCACGCTCCTCGATTTCCTTCTCTTTTTTCTCTTTGGCGATAGCCGCTTCCCTGGCTTTTTTCTTGGCTTCAATAGCTTGTTGTTTTTGCGCTATTGCTAGGGATTTTTTGCTTTGGGAGACTAGAGGATCATTGGGATAATCCTTAATGACTTTATTGAACTCATCTATTGCATTGGGGAAATCGCCCGCAGTTAGCGCCTTCTGACCTTGTTGGAAATGATACTGGGCGGTTTCCTTAAGCTTTGCAATCTGTTGTTTGAGGGTATCTACCTGAGAGTTAAGAGAAGCATTTTTATCTTGCAACTCCTGAATTTTCTTGCCTTGACATGAAGCGAAGAAAATAACGACCAACGGTAAGACGGCGACGATTAATCTTTTCATTTTTTTATTTCTCCTTTTTCTTCGGGTAGAGATACTCTGTTTGCACTTGAAGCGTTTTTCTTCTCGAGTCTTTCAATCGCTCCAATAATAGCCGCGCCACTCATTAAAACTGCCGCCACAACAAAATACATTCCGGCCGCAATCTGCTGAAAGACAGTGGTCGCCATTAGGTTTGACAGAAGACCACCAAGAAAACAAAGCACCGCTAGGATGTATAGAACAATTTTCATACTCCCTCCTCGTTATATTTCTTCCGTCTACCAGAATCTAAAATCCGGTCCCTGGCATCTTCTCTGTACTCACTTGAGTTTAATCCACACTTCATTTTTATCTCTGTTCTCAGGATAAAGCGTTGGGGTCTGATTGACATTATCCAAACGCGCTTGCCGCTGAACTTTGGGCTCGACATACTTAAAAAGACTCTGGGTCGTTACAATGCCGTCTTTTTGCATGGCGGAGCCGTGGAGACCCTTAAGCAGGAAATAAGTTAAAAGCCCATGCCCGCCGTCGGGATATGCGGTCGAAATTTCATTGGATTTAGTGGCGGCTAGAATCAACGTGTTTTTTCCCACATCGGAATAACCGGTCATAACACTAACCAAGGGTCGCGCTCCTTTAGCGATAACAGACCTTCCTCCCGAGCCAGAAAAGCAGGCATCTAAAACGACAGTCACATCTTTACTGGGAAGCATGGCGAGTTTACGGTAAAGCTTTGTAGAAGGTATCGCGGTCTCTTTAAGGTAGGATGGTTCCCCGTCGTAGGGTACGATATAGGCTTGTCCGCTAGGGTCGGGAGCGCCGTGCCCCGCGTAATAGACAAAGATTTTGCTTTTCTTCGTCGCGCGGTTGCTCAACCATTGAAGAGACGCTTCCAATTTCCCCTTGGTGGCGTCCTGGTCTTGTACTAATTTCACGTTGTCAGAATCAAAACCCATAGACTCGGTTAAGTATTTAAACATGGTCTGAGAATCCCGGTCGGCGAATTCAACGTCGGGAACGCTTTGGTATTTTTCGATGCCGATAACCAAGGCATAAGCATGAGGGTCGATTTTAACCATGGATTTGGGAGGAGTGTCCACGTTTTCAACCTCTTTTTTAGGCGCCTCAAAATACTGGACGTGGATTTCATTATCCCGGGCTGATAGAACTGGGGTCGCATTCGCCAGGTTAACGCTCGCCAAGGAATACTGGAGGGCATTGCCGTTTGCCGGGCGAGCTTGATAAATCTGTCCTAACACCTTGAAATCCGCCGAGACCACTTCCATTTGTCCGTTTTTATATTGGAACACGACTTTTGGGGATGCCGCTTTAAGCTCACCATCGACATCAGGAGCTTGTTCATTAGGGACGGGGTGGATAAGAGCAAATTTTTGGTTAAAGCCTTTTGCATATTGGCTCTGGGAAACGACTTCCACGTAAAATCGCTGACTGTCAGGATTGTATTTGACTTGACTGATTTTAGGAACGCCCAAGATAGCGTTAAGCGCGTTTTGAACGGTTAGATTCCTGTCGTAAGGCGAAACGCGGTAGTTTCTTACTCGGCGGTTATAATCATCCACCGCCGCCTTGTACGCTATTTTGGCGGCAGAAACGCGCCGCTCAAATTGTATTTTGCTCTCATATTCCCCCTGGACCAAATCTCCCGGCGGTTGGGGCTTATCGCCTATTGCCTGATGGAAATTTATTTGAGCCGTTGCTGAGACTAATTTGGCGAGATTATCCCAGGCTGAGGAAGATTGAGAAATTACTTCATAGCTGGAATCAAGGGAAGCAGATTCGGCGAGCTTAGGCGTCCATAAAATCTTTCCGGCGGCGAGTTTTTTGTGTTCCTTTTCCAGCTTTTTCTTTGCCGCTAACGCCTTCGCAATCTTTTCCGCTTTTTCGGATAGGACTTTGATGCGTTTTTCTTCCTCTGCGGACAAAATCTGAGAAATCTTCGTTTTTGGGCAGAAAGATTTAAACAGAGCGTCCCGGCAAACTACATCCTCGGCTGTCTGCGCGATATTATTTTTATAGAGAGGGTCCGCGCCCTGTTTCAGCAGGTATTTCACGATATCGAGATGTCCGCCAGCGGATGCAGCGTAAAGGGGAGTTTTGTCAAATAATCCCACAGGTCCAATTTCCGCGCAATGGTTGACCAAATATTTCACGACCTTCAAATATCCGTTTTTAGAGGCGGCGTAAATAGGAGTGATTCCGTCGCTAGTGTAGCCGTTGACATCCGCGCCTTCCGCAATGAGAGCCTGAACTACCGCTAAATTCCCATCCTTGGACGCTTGAATGAGGCGAGCGCTATTCCCACCAGATGTCGCTTGAGGGTAAGAAGAACACTTTCTTTCTGCGGGAGGGTCTTGCGCGACCGTTGTTTTCTCTTTAGGTTTAACTTGGGGTGAGACTTTTTCTGATTGGATTCTGGTATCAATGAGTGTCAGTTCTTTGCGGAGTTTTTTTATTTTAGCTTCCCGTGATAGTTGCTCGTGTTTGTAATGGCTAGAGCGTATTACATCGTAGGATAATGTGAGGGGAAGGAGCGCAAAATCAATAGCGGTTATAGCGGCAATTCCAGCAATAACTACGACACCTAAAAGAAACTGCTCTCCTCCGTCACTAGTATCAGCGGCAGCTCTAACAGGGCAAGACACAGCCATCGCGGCGGCAAGAAAATATACGGGTATGGATTTTTTTATCTGTCTAATTCCAAAGAGTTGCCGCATCGCAGTCTCTCCTCTCCCGGTTATCGGGAACATGTGCTAACGCTTGTGCTAGAACTCGTGTCAATCATGTGCCATAAAGGAAAAAATATCCACGTGGGAGGGCATTCTTCGGGCTTATTAGATTCTAATGCCGCTAATCTTTGTGCAATCACTCCCCGACGCGCTTCTAACGCAGAGATGTTGTCGTGTTGACTCGTAGATGCCGAGGGTTCAGTCTTGCACCCCGAAAATCCAACGCAGAAAGCTAATACCGATAGAGAAAACCACGCCATTAGAGCGCCCGTCTTTCTCATAAATCCCTCCTAAAATCCATAGGTCAAGGAAATCCTCTGCGCCGAACCGAGAGCGCTGTAAGGAACAAAGGCGTAATCGGTGTCCAAACCTTTATATCCCACGCCAAAACCAACCGAGGGTCCTGCAAAGCCAGCGACATTGGTGTAAGTTTGCGAATTAAAACCGCCTCTGAGCGAAAACCGCCACCACCCGTCGCTGACCAGCAAATATTCCGTCCCTAGGTTTACATAAGGGCTGTCACCTTTAGGAAGACCGATATCCATCGTCGCAAGCCAGCTGGAAGTAATACGATAAGACCCGCCGATAGTTAGGGCTAAAGGCAAAGGCTCCGGGATTTGTTCATACTTTAATGTCCCACCCAGGTTTTGAACGTCAAAGGCGAGTCTTAAGCGGTCGTCAAGATAAGCGGGGGATAAAAGCCCGAAATCCATGGCTTCCGTTTCTGCCGTGCTCAGAAGTTGGGATTGTATGAGTTTTCCCGACAGACCCAATGAAAAGCCGTTTAAGGGTCCAAAGCCCGTGTCGGCGAACTGATAAGCGTATCCAAGCGTAAACGCCATGTCATAGGGCGAGACGGAGCCGATATTGTTAAACGAAGCGTCGGTTTCTTGAATAGTTCCCAAAGACAGGCGTTCAATACTCGCTCCGAAGGCTCCGTATTTGCCGAGATTATCCACATAAGAGCCGTAATCAAGAGAAGTGTTGGCGATATAAGCCATGTGCATGACGGTGGCGGACTGATGGGGAACTTGCGTCATGGCGGCGGGATTCCAGTAAAGGGCGGTTGCGTCATCGGCTGCGGCGCTATAAGCCCCGCCCATGGCGATGGCGCGGGCTCCAACGCCGATGTTTAAGAAATCTCCGGCGGTCGTCCCAATGGCGGAAGAGCTAAAACTTTGCGCGCGCGAAATCACGGGCAAGGCTAAAAATAGAATCAAGACATCGATGAGGGTTTTCATCGCTCGACAATCACCTTGATGGTTTTACTTTGCCCATTGCCGCGAATAAGGACGAAATAGACGCCGCTTGCGACCGCTCGACCGGAACGATTGGTTGCATTCCATGAGGCTGTCCCATCGGGCGCGGCGGTGATATCATTGACGAGTTCGCCCGTAAGCGTGTAAATCTTGATATCGGAATTGGGCGGGACTACAAATTTCATCTGGCTTTCCCCTAAGGCGGGTCGCAAAGGATTGGGTCCCACTTTGTATTGCGAGACGCTGGTTGGAGGCGTGCCCGACATGATTTGAAACACGGACAGATGGTCGCTGGTTGCCGTGACGGATTTGGCTGAACTATCCACCGTTGAGGGTAGTGGGGTCCAAGTGTTATTAGTGGGGTCACAGCGGGCGATAAGAAACTGTTCCGGGTTCATAGAGCCAATAGAGGCATTCGCGTAAGAGAGGCTGATTGTCACAGGGCTGACGGGTTCTATAGCGGGGTTTAAATCTACCTCAAGAGCGATATCGGTCGGGGTTAAGTTTTCGGCGGGCGAGGCGTTGCAGGCAAGGCTTGATTGGTCAGGGGTTTGGAGCGTCACCTGGACATTTTGAGAATAGGCATTAGGTGTAATCTGTATATCATTAGGACCATAAACCCCTTGATAAACTATTTCTCCTCCTGATAAGCCTATAGTTGCTGTTGAAACGCCTGATGGCACGAAAGTGACAGTGGAGAGGAGCATCTCCGATGGAGCCGCAATTCCATTTCCATTAATGGCAGAAACGGACAAATAATAAGTCGCTCCAATAAACAATCCTGTAATCGTTTCCTGCGTCGCGGTTGTGGTGAGGGAAGTCGTCGAACCTCCCAGCTGCCAGTATTCCACGCGATAGCTTGTCGTTGAAGTTGGGTTGCCGTTGGCGCTCCAAACTACCGTTACGGATGAAACATTGACCTGCGTAAAGGCAAAACCTGTTGGTGGGGCGGCGAGGGTGTAAACGAAAACTGATGCGGAGGGAGAGCCTTCAAAGCTAGATGTTAATTCTGAAACTTGGGCGCCATAAGATGTGTTGGTTGAGAGATTGGTTTGAGTAAAAGTTGTCCCTGAAAGATTGATGGGTGCTCCGCCTGTAGATGGATAAAAGTCATAACTGGTAGCACCTGGAATGGAATTCCAACTCCAAGATATGGATGAAATGCCTAGTGATATTTCAGTTAGCAGGGGTGGGAGTGTAAAGCCTAGGATACGAGAATTGGAAGTGTCCGCGACCCAGACATTTCCAGAAGAATCAACAGAAACTCCATCTGGATAAGACATTCCCAATTGAGTTGTGGTGGCAACGTTTGACGTGAAATTAGATTGTCCGAGAACAAGACTCGCATTCATTCCGTTTGAAAATGGCGGCACAAACTCAAGAACTCGAGAATTATTCGAATCCGCGACCCAAACATTTCCGGAAGAATCTACGGCAACTCCCTGTGGTATATACATCCCTGATTGAGTTAGGTTTGGAGTGTAGTTACCTGACATGTTACCTGACGTGAAATTAGATTGTCCGAGAACAAGACTTGCATTCATTCCGTTTGAAAATGGCGGCTTAAACTCAAGAACGCGGTTGCTGTATGAATCAACAACCCAAACATTTCCAGAAGAATCAACGGCAACTCCCGGTGGGGCGTCCATCCCCGATTGAGTTGCGCCATAATTGTAGTCACCTCCGTACGTGAAATTCGGTTTCCCGAGAACAAGACTCGCATTCATGCCGTTTGAAAATGGCGGCTTAAATTCAAGAACGCGACTGTTACTATCTGCCACCCAGACATTCCCAGAAGAATCTACGGCAACTCCCTGTGGTATATACATCCCTGATTGAGTCACGGCACTTGTGATTGAAGTAAAGTTGGATTGCCCGAGAACAAGGCTGGCGTTCATTCCGTTTGAAAATGGCGGAACAAACTCAAGAACGCGGTTGTTGTATGAATCAACAACCCAAACATTTCCAGAAGAATCCACGGAAACTCCATCTGGATAATACATCCCTGATTGAGTGGTGGCAGTTGTGCTTGAAGTGAAGTTGGATTGCCCGAGAACAAGACTTGCATTCATTCCGTTTGAAAATGGCGGCTTAAATTCTAGGACGCGGCTATCCCGAGTATCTGCCACCCAGACATTCCCAGAAGAATCTAGGGAAACTCCACGTGGAAAAAATATCCCCGATTGAGTCGTGGCACCGTTCCTTGAAGTAAAATTGGATTGCCCGAGAACAAGACTCGCATTCTGCCCATTTGAAAATTGTGCCTCTGACCCTGCGGCAAAGCCACCCAGCGCCGTGACAATAAAAATTAGGTAGTAAACTGCTTTTCTCATAAATCCCTTGCCGAGCCCTTAAAGAAGTGTAACAGAATTTTACCAATAGTCAATATGTATTTGTCTGTTGGTGTCTGTTAAACACTCCTTGCCCTTCATAAAATCCAACTATGGACATTCATAAATTACTTGCCAAACGAATCCGCGAAGAAAGAAAACTCGCCGGATTTACCCTCGAAAAACTTGCCGAGGCTGCGGGGATAACTCCGGCATATATCGCACACATAGAAGCTGCCAGAAAACATCCCACGCTCGAAACAATTTCAAAAATCGCTTTCGCGTTAAATGTGCCGATTTCCGAATTGATTTCCGAACCCCCAATTTCTGAAAAGGCAAATCCAGCCGCGAATAAAATCATCAGGCTCCTCAAAGATAAGAGCACCAGGCAGCAAAATCTAATCCTGGAATTCGTTAAGATTGCTTGTCAACTTTGCGATTGAGCCATAACTGAAGAAGTTTCGCGAGATAGCCGCAAAAAATCCTATCTCTTGCGTCAGTATTTGAGACTGTTACCTCTACCTTGCCCGAGACCGCCTTTCTCACAGTGAAAACAACCTCTGAATCTATCGGATTTTCCATTGTTTTTTCCCTCCGCATGTATGTATATGGCGTAATTTGTTCGAATCGTCCGGCAACTTTCGAGCTTTTTTTGATTGCCAAGAGATTTAATGACCTGAAGCAGACCTGAAAAATCAAAATTCAAAAACTGAGTGTAAAAAATACTATGGGAACTTTTGTCGATGGCGTAAACCTACAAACCCTTCAGAATCGCGCTGTATTACAGGTGGGAATTATCCGACTCCTCACGGAGAATAAAGATGGATTAACAGCCCGCGAGCTTCAAACTGCGCTAAAAGTCCAGAGAAAACGACTATTTGCGATGTTGAAAAAGTTGAGAAACGAGGGCAAAATCAAGAAATTCTCAGAAAAGCGAATTGCCAAAGATAATGCCAGGCGAATTCAAACCATCTTTGCCCTTAATCAGCTGCCTTAAACCAACAGAATAGTCCAGAACCAACTTAAAATCAGTTCTAAAACTACTTTCCCGAGAGGGCGGGGGGAAAGACTGGATTTTCATTTTGGACAAAGCTGAGGCTAGTAGTGATGGTTTACCGGGCATTCCACGTCTGGCGTCCGCCGATGGGGGAAAAACCAAGGAAAAAACACAGCAACAGCCCTCCATCAGGGTAGTTGGGGGAGTTAGGGGAGTCATTTTTACTCTCTTCGCGGGAGAAGAAATCTTTTTTTATCAATACATGTATACGTGAGGTGGCTGAAAACGACTCCCCGAACTCCCCTGACTCCCCTTTTTCCTCAAAAACGCCTGGAGGGTCCCAAGAGATTCAAATGTTTCATGTAGCGGTAGATTTTTTTGGTTCCGTATTTGGCTTTCAGCTTGTTATTTAGAATCAGAGTCAGTTTTTTATAGCCAGCCGGGTTTTCCTTATGAATTTCCTTAATTTGTGCTGCTAAAGCAGGGTCAAGTTTCTGGCGCTTTCTCCCTTTTGGTTGATAGAAAAACGTTGAGCGCTTGATTCCAACCTTCTCGATTGCTCTCGACAAAGCCCATCCTCTTTCCTTCATCAGGATGTTGACGCGGTTCCTCTTCGCTTGGTTTGTTGTGAGGCTGGTTTTTTTGGTTCCCATTTCCGAGATAGTATCAATTTGTGGAGTCCAATAATTAGGGGGCAATTTCTTGATTGGATGAAAAACTTATTTCGTGATTATCCGCGTATAACACATTAGACGCATAAACACGTCGAGGAGGGTTTAGACATGCGAAAGTTAAAAGTTAGCGATGTTGCGAAAAAGATTGGAGTTACCGCCCGCACCGTCGAGCGTTGGGAGAAGTTGGGCCTGATTTCCAGTGCTACGCGAGACGTGCGGGGCTGGAGATTTTTCGATGAGGGGATTGTCTGTGAGTGTGAGGCTCTTTTAAAGAAACTTCATCCGCGAGGAGGAGAAATCGATGAATAATTGGCAATCTGATTTTCGTGTGGCGCTTTCTGAGAATGGAATTTTTACTGACGCGGAATTTATCGCCGACGGCAAAATGCATCGTTTTCACGTCGGCGGCGATAAACCAGAATCGCGAAATGGCTGGGCTATTTTGTTTGAGCACGGAAACGAGATTGTCGTCGGAAGATTCGGTTGCTGGAAACGCGGGATTGACGCCTACTGGCATTCAAAGAAACCAGAGGAAATATCTCAAGAAATCTGGGACAAAAAATTTTTTGATTTTGAGGTGAACAAAGCCGATTTTGAAAAACGAACCGCTTTAAGACAAAGGCGGATTGCGGGTCGGGCGAGGTATATCTGGGAAAAGTCAATTCAAGCTCCCGCAGATTTTCCCTACCTTCTGGAAAAGAAAATTTCTCCAGAAGGCGCACGCATTTGTGGGGAAGCGCTTATAATTCCGGTTTTGGATATCGCTGGGCAAATTCAAAGTTTGCAGTTCATTTCT
>DAHXMQ010000390.1 GCA_027371625.1 Candidatus Methanoperedentaceae archaeon
AGTCCAGAAGCAGACATATCCAATTGAAGGGAAAGGTAATTTGAATACTTCGGTTTTTCATATAAACTCTTCACAATGGGGGATAGACTGGTCAGTCCAACCTTCTGATTTGCCAGGTGGAAATGTTTTTGAAATAAATGTTTTTAATTTAAACAATACATTTATTAAAAAAATCAGAGCATATAAATCGACTGACAGTGGAACAGAAATTACAGCGGGACCTGGGGATTTTTATCTCGTCATTAAAACTTCGGAGAAATATGAAATTACTGTGACTGGATGAAATTATCGGATGATAGGTTGATTACGATTAAAGGATGTGAGGGCAATTAAGAACAAAAGTGTAATACAAAAAGCCTATCGTTTCAGCAGGGCGACGGTTGATAATTAATTCGTACAAACTCTATCCTGAAGAACATGACCGTGCTTTTCGGAAAGGTTCTTTTTGCGCCTTCAGTAAAAGGCTTAATAACTGCCTTCGGAAAAACGCGGTAAATACTAAAACGGCACAAACATCCCCTCCGCTCGAAAGGGTGCGGGGTTAATGCTTATTTTGATGGTGCTAGAAAGATATTTATCATACTACATATTATTGTGATATTATGACAGTTAAACAAGATGCAGGGAACTTACTTCTTTTTTTCTATGATGAATTAATCAATAAAGAAAAACGCATTGTTGATACCCAAGATGTTGTGGATAATATAAAATGGAGTAGCAGCAGAATAGATATCGCATTTAATTTTTTGAAGGATAATGGCTGGTTAGTGATAGGTCAAACTGGAGGGGGAAATATTCGGGGTGTTCAAATATTTCGAGTTCTAAGGCTGTCACCTCAAGGAATAGGAGAAGTGGAAGATACAAAAAAATTTAAAGCGACTTTCGGCGTTGAGGTGAATTTCGTGATTTTAAAATTAAGTTTGAGTAAGGAACTATAATTACCATCTAATTCATCGTGCAGAACAAAAAAACGAGTTTTTTCAAAAACTCGTTTTATTTTAAGCTCTATTTCATCACCCACATTTTGTTGACATTCGCGTAGAATAACTCGTACGAACTCCGGTAGCATGAGTTCGTATCAGTTCGTACGAGTTAGTTGTTGATTTTTTCATACCAGGCACAAATAGGACAAAGTAATCATAAATAGATAAATAAAATTAGGTTTCCAATAATATCAACGGCAAATCTCGGTTTTTAACCGCTCAACCAGTTCCCTTTTTACTGTGGAATTCCGGTCTCCCCCGCACACGCAGCCCCTGACCCCGATAATATCCGGCGAGATGCGCCGCAACGCTGGAATATCCTCAAATTTTATTGTGCCTGCAATTGCTGTTTTAAGCCCGTAGCTTCTTGCGCTCGACACAAATTGCGAAAGCTCCTCCTCGGTGAGAAACTCAAATGTTGAGCGCCCGTCCTTGATGCCCGTATCTATCATGACAACATCCACGCCTGCGATGGCGCCGATCTTGGGAAGCTCGAGCGGGGAGATGGAATTAATTCTCGTATAATCTGAATAGCATGAAGCCACTACCTTTTTATTCTTATCAAAGCCTTTCACGGCGCGCACGATATTGAGCAGCATGTGCATGGCATGCTCCTTTGTCTGGATATCGTACAATCCCACCTTGATGTATTCAGCCCCGGCGACAGCCGCCCCAAGAGCAGCGAGCGAGGCGGTCCCGGGCTTGTAGTTGAAATCACCTATGGTTGCGCTCACAGGTATTGAGCCTGCAACTTTTTTCACAGCCATTATCATCCATGGAAAATTGGCGCCGAGCGAGCCTTCCTTGGGATTCTTGACATCGATAATATCCGCACCGCCAAGTCTTGCAATCCTCGCCTCTTCCACGTTGATGGGGCTTACGAGCAGTTTCATAAACATTAAGCAAGATAATCACGCTTATACATTTATGTTTCGAATTGTTTTCGTTATGGACATACGTAATGG
>DAHXMQ010000409.1 GCA_027371625.1 Candidatus Methanoperedentaceae archaeon
GCGATATAATAAGGGAACATTCTCAGTATAAGATGCAATACCGCTTCATCGACCTGAACAAAATTGTCCTGGATGAAAAATTATACTCAGGGAAGGACGAGGCGCGGGACACCTACAATGCGGATATGGATAAACTCGAGGAGCGGGTGAAACAGATAATCAGCGAATTGCCGCAGGGCATAGATGTAATCATGGAAGGACATCTCTCCCACCTCCTGCCTGCTGATGCCATAATCGTCCTCAGGGCACATCCTGTGGCGCTGAGGAAGCGGCTTGGAAAGAAAAAGTATTCGTTTTCGAAAATAGAGGAAAATGCTGATGCCGAAGCGCTGGATGTCATACTTGTAGAAGCATCGGAAAGAAATGAAAAGGTATTTGAGATTAACACCACGGATATGAATCCACTTGCTGTTGTAAAATCAGTCATTTCGATTATAGAGTCCCTGAAGCAGGATAAAATCCCTGAGGAATTCCTACCCGGGGAGATCAACTGGATAGAGCAGGCATATCACCATGTTTCCCGATGAACCACCTTATCGAGAGCCATCCTTCGCGGCGCAGTGGGGGCTTCATCTGCATATCCAACAGGTATTATAGCTATCGGTCTTGTTTTTTTCGGAAGACCGAGTATCTCGCATACCGCGCTTTCATCGAATGCGCCGACCCAGCATGTAGCCAAGCCATTCGCATGCGCGGCAAGCAGCAAATTCTGCACGCTCGCGGTCGCATCCTGCACTGCATAAAGCTCCCCCCTCGATTTGTATATGCGCGAGGAGCGCTCGGTATTGGCGACGAACACGATAACCACAGGCGCCTGCTCGATAAACGCCTGCCCGAGGGCAGCCTTTGTTAACATCTGCTTTGTCGCTTTATCGGTAACGACAACAAAATCCCGCGCATGGAGGTTGCCTGCCGAGGGCGCCATCTGGGCAGCGTGAAGAAGCTCTTCGATAAGTTCTTTCCCGACGGCGCGGTCTTTGAATTTCCTTATAGACCGCCTCCCTTTAATTGCCTCCATGCATTCCATAATCGATGATAATTGTTATTGATAGTATTTAAACTCAGGCAAGCTTCGTCTGCTGGAATTTTGCCTTCAATCCATCGAGGTCGATTAGCTCGTTTATGATATCGATAAGAACCTCGTTCCCCTTTTGCAGCACCGCACTGCCATCGCCTATCTCGAATCCAGGGTCGTCCTGCGGTATCTTTACGCGCGTAACCTCCGCCCTGTAATCCTTTAAGCGTGGGTCTTTTGATTCCTTTACAGCGCTGCTTTTCCGAGCCTCGATTCCCAGAAGCCCAAGTTCGTATTTGAAGCACGGTCTGTGGAACAGCGAGGAAAGGATAAAAACAGCGATTTCCAGCCGCTCTTCGATATCTATCCCTTTCAGATGCTCTTTTACAATGCCATATACGTCCCTTTTCGTGGCGTTGAAGCTATAAACCTTTGAGGGCGGTATATCAGTTTCTTCGATTTGGCCCATGTCGTGCAGCGCACGGAGGTATCCTGTGAGTATCAGCCTGTGATGGTCGTGCCCGTTTTTTTTTAATTCCCTCGCTATGCTGCTTATGGACATCTGCCTGTTCGCAAGTATTCCTGTGAGGGTATCGTAGAAATCAGACATAGTATAAGATTTGGTAATAAACCTGATAAAGGTTTTGATATTACAAACGCAACGTGCGAGACTCAGTATGTTTCCAGTACCAGTCCTGGAATCTGAGAAAAATGTTTTGAGGTTCTTGTGAGCAGCGGCTCTCCATGAGTGAGGGCAATACTCGCTATGAGAAGATCAAAGTCGCCTATTTCCTTGCCATTTCGTGTTAATTCATTCGACAATTTTCCGAATGTTTCGCCTGCGGCTGCTGAAAATTCCAGAACGTCCAGAGTATCAAGCAGTCGCCTGACTTTCTTTGCTTCTTCTGCCGGTTTAGCTGATTTGTACGCGCCTTTGTAAAGTTCAGACGCATTCAATGGTGTTGTAGTCAATCTATCGCCATCTGATGTGAGGTTTTCCAGTTTCCTTTCAGCGTCGGGTAATCGGCGCAATAGATCTATTATAAAATCCGTATCCAGGCATGTCATCAAAGTTCAACTTCTCTAAGCTCTGCTTTTCTTGTTTTTCGCATCACTTTTTCAATATTATCCGCAAGTTCAATGCTGGGTTTCAAAGAACGTATATATGCAAGCGTGTCCTTCTTTTTTGTAAGTTTGAGTATTATATCTGTAAAACTCTCTTTGGAGGTTTTTTTGGCGAGCAATTTCTTATAAGCTTCGAGTGAAATTGTTATGGTTTTAGTTGCCATGGTTTTCATGTATGTGCATGTACACATATAATTCTTGCTGGAAAATTATTTTCTGTATATTGCTCTTCGATTTGGCCCATGTCGTGCAGCGCACGGAGGTATCCTGTGAGTATCAGCCTGTGGCGGTCGTGCCCGTTTTTTTTCAGTTCTCTCGCTATGCTGATA
>DAHXMQ010000420.1 GCA_027371625.1 Candidatus Methanoperedentaceae archaeon
AAGCCAAAGAAAAGAATGAGGAGTTTTTAAAAGCTTATTCAAAGTTGATTAACAAATTTACATTTGAATTCGGAGAAGAATTTTGCGTTGACGGAGAAATAATTTGGGACGCTTTGGTAAAGTTCAATTCATCCACAGAAAAGCCCAAAAGAAAAAGCAATTGATACAGCTAAAATTGGATTTCTTCGTATGTTAAAAAATCTTCGTTCATCCCCGGTTCGCTTTTTCCTGTGCTGGCGCTTACCAAATTCTCTGTGCTCTCCGTGTACTCTGTGGTTAATTTCTTATGCATCAAGTTAGTCAAATGAAAAGCAATCTAAAAAGAATAATCTTCGCTGGCATAGCAGGCGGACTTGCCCTTAACATCGCGATGCTCCTCACATTCCGGCTCTTGGGCTTTGGCTGGCAGGGAAACGGGATACTCCTTAACCCCTCGATCCAGAGTCCCAAACTCATTGCTGTCTGGACACAGCTCCAGCCCATACCGCTTGTGATTTCCAAACCGTTTATTATCTTCACAGGACTCGTAATCTTCTCCATCGGTCATGCCGCCGTTTATCACTGGCTCTCGCCTTCCTGGCAAGAAGGGATCAAAGCACGGGCGCTCAGGTTTGCAATGCTTTTGTTCTTCCTCTCTTTTCTTTTCTGGGAATTCCTCACTCCGTTTAACATGCTCGGCGAGCCACTCGTATTAATTCCCCTAGAACTGGTATTCTGGACTGCCATGGCTCTTGCTGAATCGCTGACTATAGCCGCTGTAATGGAAATTAGAAAATGAATGATGAAGTCCTCTCCCTCGCCAAATACCTCGCCTCTTCCCGCGCCGGGTATGCGCTCTCTGAGATGAATCTGTATTTGAGTGAAAAATACGAAGAAAAAGAGCTCTACGAGATTTTAAAACCTCATTTTTATGATCTCGACATCTTCTGCGGCGCCGACTACAAGTGCACAAAGCTCGTGAAGCGCCCGCTCCCTGCAGATGAAACAGTCATCAGGGAACTTGATAAATTACTTAAAAAACCAAAGCTTCCGGCGCGCATCGAGAGCCTGATCGAATCGTATATCGAGCGCTCCTGCGGGAAAAACTGGCACACAGGCAGGACTGCCGAGCTTATCCGTGAAAATATCGTGAAGCAGAAGGAAGAATACTGGAAAAGGAAGGGGATTTCGAAGTATCCGAAAATCAGGATAATCTCGTATCTTCTCTATCATTTTCCTGTTTATTTCTGTCAGTTCCAGTTTCTGCTGCTCGAACTGCTTGAAAAAGGATTGCTCACAAACAAAATGAGCTTCCTTGATGCAGGCTCAGGACCAGGCACGATATCGCTCAGCCTCATGGATTTCCTTCACAGATTGCTTGGTGTTTATTCCAAGAAGGGATTTGACGTGAAATTGAATATCAGGATAGACTCAGTCGAGCAGGCACAGGAGAATATCAACTGCTATAAGGAGCTAGCTTCCTCTTATCTCTCTGGACTCTCGGCTTCTGCGCTTGAGAATGCTAACATCACTATAGAAGAACCTGTTCATGCACCCCTTGAAACTGTACAGGCGCCTGAAGCTGATTTCATCATCCTTTCAAATGTGCTTGCTGAAATGAGCCCCACGCCGCGAGAACGTGCTGATGTGGTTGAGAGGCTCGCTTCGCGAAGCAAAAACCCCACGATTATAATTATCGAGCCTGCTGAGCGTGAGACCTCAACCGCCTTGCGAATTACCCAGCATGCTCTCACCAGAAAGGGATTCGCTATCTACAGCCCCTGCACATTCATCTGGGGTGTTGGTTGTACAGGAGAAGACTGCTGGAGTTTTCTGGAGCTCGGCAATATCCAGATTCCTTCTTTCATGGAAAAGATAGCAAGAGCCGAAGAGTCTTACAGATACATAAATACGGACATGAAATTCTCGTCCGTGATACTGAGAAAAGACGGTCTTGCGAAGCATGCGTATCGGGCAAAAGGAAAGTTCGTGCGGCTTGCTAACCTGAAAAAACACGTCGAGAAGAGGGTGAATGTTGTTGCTTCTGTGATGTCTGGGAATCTCGGGGATGAAAAAACCTTCGTATTCAAGATATGTGATAGCACAGCTTCCATCCCGTGCTATGCTGTGCTGCCTTCTTATCACATAAGCGAGGGGAATAAAAGACTTTTTGAAGCAGGATACGGCGACATCGTTGAGATATACGGTACACTTGTGCGGGAGAATAAAGCCCTAAACTCATACAATCTCCTGATCACGCGAAATACCATCGTCAAACCGGTCTAACCTTCTTTTTCTTTCAGTAATTTTAAGATCTTTATGCCTATTTCTATGCACTCCATCCTCTCCTTGATTCGTGCGAGGTCGGTCTCAGCCTCAAGACCTGTGACAACTGCGTTTAACTTATTCTTGATGATTCTGCTGATTGTCTCGTCGCCTTCCCTCGTTGCTTCCTTCCCTGCTGGTGGTTTTGGCGGGGATACCTGTTCGGCCTGCCTTGTTTTTACTTCCTCTTCAGGGATATCGCACACAGGACATACCGTTTTCCCCTGATACCTGAACAATGGCGCTCCGCATTCATGGTGGCTTGCAGTCATGGTCCCGCCTTTTTCAAGGAGTGCGGTGATTTTCTTAATTTTCTCGTCCTCTTTGCCAGACATCATATTCACCTAACCGAAAGTCTTTTCATACAATAACTTAAATACGGCGTTTTGTTTTATAATAATGGCTTTGGTGATAACTGTGTCGGAAAATCCCAGCGAGGTCGTCAGACAATGCATTGATGTGCTTGACAGGATAAGTACAGACGATTCCGTGCCGAGAAACATCAGGCGCTCTGCAGAGAACATCAAAAAAATCCTCTTGAATGAAAAAGAACCTATGTCAGTAAGAGCGGCGATGGTTATTTCCAACCTTGACGATATCGGAAATGACCCAAATGTTCCTATTCACACGCGGACCTTGGTCTGGGGGCTGTCCAGCAGGCTCGAGTCTATTCCGGTGAATAGATCATAGTCTTTATCCTACCCTGTTATTTCTGCTGGAAATTTTGGATTTTTGAATTTTTTTATTGTTTATGCTTATTGTTGCCTTATTTATTTTCTTTATCTTTATATTAAGTAAAAAGAGAAAGATTAATATACTGTTAAGTAAAGAATAAAACCCATTGGATTTTATTTTATATCATTCTTCAATTAAAATCGGATTTTATTTGTTTCCAAGCGAAACAATGGGGTAGGTCAAAGCAAAACAATTCCACTGGAAGCAGGGGATTTAAGTTGGCTGAAAGCACAATGGTTGAAGGGAAGGTTCTGCAATAAATAAAGAAAATCGACAAGCAGCGAAGGAATTTCAAAGACACTTATAAAAAGACAGATGAACTCCAATGGAAATAAAGGGGTGAGAACCATAAGTCTTAATACCTTCCCTTCTATTCCAGTATCTTGGAGGCTGACGGATTGGAGAGCAAAGTGGCAACAATAAATGGTATCTTTGAGGACATGTTAACACGAGCGAGTATTTTCGAAAACAGGGAGGTTCTTCGTTCGACATATACCCCAGATGACCTCCCCCACAGAAGTGACCAAGTGAATGGCTTGGCTACGATTTTATTTCCTGCGCTCAGGGGGGAGACACCATCCAATATTCTTATATATGGAAAGACAGGAACAGGCAAAACAGCAGTGGCGAAACATGTCGGGAATGAGCTTCAAAGGACAGGAGAATTACAGGGAGTTCCATGCGTTGTGGTTTATATCAACTGCGAGATCGTGGATACGCAATATCGCCTGCTGGCATCCATAGCCAGACATTTTGATAAAGAGATTCCCATGACAGGCTGGCCTACGGATCAGGTGTATAGCGAGCTTAAAAGCGCACTAGATTCTGATAAACGCATTGCAATAATAATACTGGATGAAGTGGACAAACTTGTGAATAAGGGAGACGACGTTCTATATAATCTCACCAGGATCAATTCAGAACTGACAAAAGCCAAAGCCAGTCTTATCGGTGTTACCAACGACTTAAAGTTCACAGAATACCTTGACCCGAGAGTGAAAAGCTCGCTTGGGGAAGAAGAATTAATCTTTCCTCCATACGATGCCAACCAGTTAAGGGACATACTTCGCCAGAGAGCCCAGATGGCATTCAAACCCATGGTGCTGGAAGAGATGGTAATACCGTTATGCGCGGCATATGCTGCACAGGAACACGGGGACGCAAGGCGGGCACTTGATTTATTGCGCGTTTCAGGGGAACTTGCAGAACGTATAAAATCTCCAAGGGTTCAGGAAATACACGTCAAACAGGCGCAGGAGAAAATAGAGACAGACAGAATCATTGAGGTTGTAAGGACACTGCCAAGCCAGTCCAAGCTCGTTCTATTGAGTGTGGTACTTCTTGATCATAATGTGGACGGTAGCTTAACAACAGGTGAAGCTTATAATACTTACAAACAGATGTGCAGGATAATCGGAATAGAGGTTCTGACGCAGCGAAGGGTGACTGACCTGATATCAGAATCTAGTGCGCTTTTAAGCTCGCTATACACCTGATCCGTAGGCCAGCCTGTCA
>DAHXMQ010000162.1 GCA_027371625.1 Candidatus Methanoperedentaceae archaeon
CCTCCTCTCAAAAGTGAATGACTACACATGGGACATACCCGTAAGCTATAAACCCGGCATGAGAGTGCCGGGGCGCATTTTCGTTTCACAAAAATTGCTGGGAAGCCTCGAACACGAAACGCTTGAGCAGACAGCCAATGTCGCAACCCTGCCCGGAATCCAGAAATATGCCATGGCAATGCCTGATGCCCATTCAGGCTATGGATTCCCGATTGGAGGAGTTGCGGCTTTTGACAGGAATACGGGAATAATTTCACCAGGAGGCGTGGGATACGACATCAACTGCGGCGTGCGGATAATCAGGACGAATATTACTGTGGATGAAATCCGCCCGAAGATGAAAGAACTTATGGGGCTTCTTTTTCACGAAATTCCCTCAGGCGTGGGTTCAAAAAGCAGGATTCGCGCATCGGACAGGGAACTTACTGATGCGTTCCTCCACGGCGCCGGATGGGCTGTGGAAAGTGGATACGGGATGAAGGAAGATATCGAGCACTGCGAGGAGAACGGCTACATGAAAAGCGCCGACCCTTCTAAAGTGAGCGAGAAGGCAAGGAGCAGGGGAAAGCCGCAGTTCGGAACGCTTGGATTCGGGAATCATTTCCTTGAGGTGCAGTACGTGGATGAGATATACGATGAGGATATTGCAAAGGTCTTCGGTCTCTATAAAGGGCAGGTAACTGTCATGATACACTGCGGCTCGCGCGGTGCAGGTCACCAGATATGCACAGACCATCTTCGGATTCTTGAGCAAGCGACACGAAAATACGGCATTGTGCTGCCCGACAGGCAGCTTGCCTGCGCGCCAGCAGAATCCACGGAAGGGCAGAACTATTTTAAAGCGATGGCTTCGGCTGCCAATTATGCATGGGCAAACAGGCAGGTCATCACGCACTGGGTAAGAGAAACGTTCACACGCGTTTTCAGGCGCGACGCGGATGATCTTGGCATGTCGTTGATCTATGACGTGGCACATAATGTGGCGAAGCTTGAAGAACATGTAATTGATAGTGAAAAAAAGATGGTGTATGTTCATCGAAAAGGAGCTACGAGAGCTTTCCCACCAGGGCATCCCGATATACCAATGGCTTACAGGAAAGCAGGTCAGCCAGTATTGATCCCCGGCAGCATGGGAACGCCATCGTTCGTGCTTCATGGAACAGAGAAAGCCATGGAACTCACATTCGGGAGCGCATGCCACGGTGCAGGCAGGGTTTCAAGCAGGGGGCAGGCGCTTCGTGAGTTCAGGGGCGAGGTGATACAGAAAGAGTTAGAGGCTAAAGGCATATCCGTGATAGCGACAGAGCCGTCTATGATCGCAGAGGAAGCTCCTGCGGTCTATAAATCAAGCGAAGATGTGGTGGAAGTAGTTCACCAGCTTGGCATAGCAAGAAAGGTGGCGAGGGTAATGCCAATCGGAGTGGCGAAGGGATAGCATTGATTATTAGACAGGATTTACAGGATTGACTGGATTAATTTTTATGTTTAAATCCTGTTCATCCTGTTATCCTGTCAAAAATCGATTTTTGCGCAATTTTTCTATTTTATCTTTCCTCAGCCTGATTTCTTGGTCTAACTCTTCTCTGTGCTCATAATAAAAAGACAGCGCATCGTGTACCTGCGGAAGAATCAAGTCTTGTTCCTGTGATTATGGGGCTACCTTTGCTTATCCTCGTATCTATTGTTATGTGGGGATGTTTAACTACTTGCTTTTGCATTGGCATTAATATTATTTAGGGCATAATAACATAAGTATATTGCTCTCATCTTCAATAGTTCAGGACGATAAAATTGAAAGAACGACACAGCTATTTATTATCAAAAATAATTGAAAGGAAAGCAGAAGTAGAGGAATTCATTAATGTTCTCCATACACAAACAACATGGCTCACCAGCCCTGCAAGCACAAAATACCACCTGAACAGAGAAGGTGGACTTTTGGAGCACAGTATGGGCGTAGCCGAGACACTGTTGCGCCTGCGCGAAGCCCTTGCGCCAGACATAAGCGAAGAAAGCTGCGTTATTGTAGGTCTCTTCCACGATGTCGGGAAGGTGGGAATGCCGGGTGTGCCTTACTATTTGCCTGAAATCAAAGACGGTGAGCCGACAGGCGGGTACATTAAGAATCCCGACATCGTTGCTATGGGAATTGCACTGCGCAGCCTGTATCTCGTATCGCAGTACATCCCACTTTCAGATTCCGAGGCGCAGGCGATTGCCTACCACGACGGGATGTATGTGCCAGAAGGGCGTACTGTGGCGCATAAGGAAGAGCCACTGCTGCTGTTGCTTCACTGGGCTGATATGTGGGCGGCGAGTGTGTTGGAGAAGAAATAATTTTTATGCCCTACGCAGCAAACGACAGAAAAGAATTCATAAAGCGGTCGAATCTCGCACCGGATGCACGAGTCCTTGACATTGGCGGAATGCTTTCAAATGAACTTCCCTTGGCAATTTCAGGAATATCTACCC
>DAHXMQ010000021.1 GCA_027371625.1 Candidatus Methanoperedentaceae archaeon
ATCCTTATAGTTGTGACGGTAATTGAATATGGACTGTCACCAAAACCAATATCACTCAGGGAAATCTCATAATTTCCGTTTCCGTCCGTCTTTCCGGTAAATGTGCGAGAACCCTTTTTTTCAAGAAAATATGCTCCACCGCCCCAACTTACCGTCTCGGTGACATTTGCATCGAAAACGGGATCATTGGTTGTTGAATCATAAACACTGAGTTTGAAAACAATTGTCATTAATTATCACCTGAAATATGCGAATACTGCGATTACCATTACAACTATAAGGATTACAGCAAGGAAAATGAATCCTCCGTATTCGTTGACATAGGAAGCAACTCCTGAAAACGGATCAGGAAACAGTGAAGCCATCATATCACTTCCTGATGAGCAGCCAGAATACAAGAATTATCAGGACGACAATAAGAAGCGTGACGTAGGAAACATATACGCTGCCGACAGTGATTCCTGAAGAACTGACAGAAGAGGTTGCAGTTTCCGATTCAGATGAACATGATCCCATTTTATCACCTGAATATAAGCAGAAGCACTATAACAATCACAGCAATTATTGCTGCGGTTTCATAAGTCATTGTATATCCGAAAATTGTGAATCCAGAAGACCAGTTAGACATAGCGTTTTTTTCTTCAATTGAATTTATTGTGTTTTGTAAGCCACTTACTAAAGATGTTCCGTTGTAATTCGCTGATGATTCGGCTGGTATTATTTTCGTAGTACCAGAATATCCATCCGGTGTTGATGTAGTGGTTAAATGTAAAATTGTTGCGGGTCCATGAACTAATGTGTCTGCAGAAGCGAGACTTATACCATTCTGAGGGCTATATGTTGCAAACATCCTATCACCTGCGTTTCATCAGTAAAACAACACCGATAACCAGTACAACGGCAACTATGACTACAATCATGACATTATTGGTAAAAAATGCAACGGCAGCCTGAAACGGGTTTGGGGTAACAGGTATGCCAGACGGAGATTGTGCAGATACAACCTTATTGTCAACTACAGGTATTATTGTTCCATTTGGCAGGGCAATATTCTCATTGACAGAGCCATTTGTCCCAATATATCTCTGTGTTACATTTGCTGTAACCGTATCTCCGTTTGCGTTCCTGTATGCTATCATGCTGTTCACCGGCTTGAGGGCGCACTATTAAAAATCGTGCGTCCCTGTTTGGAAGGTGTTTTGGGTGTTTAGCTGTAAACAGCAAACGCACCCTTATATCCACGGGGCAGCCTTGTAATGTATATCTGCACATCAAGCACCGTGCTGGCAGAGCCGTTTGCTGCAGAGTTCACAAAGTAAGGCTGTGCCTGAGCATTTGGCTCAAGTTCCAGAAAGTTCTGAAGGGCTTTCCTGTGGAATATTGTAGGTAGCGTCTGAGACAGCGGACCGAACGTAACGTTCTGATCGACCGTATTTACTTTGAACCTTATCACACCATCGGGTGACGGTGCTGTATACGTTTCAACCCCTGTCACAACCCATGTCTCAGAGCTTGGAGCGGTGAAACCGTTGGTTGTAATTGAGGGCTGTGTCGGATCGGGTACGACTGAGACATATGTCTGACTACCAGCTGCAAGTGAAGCAGCCATTGTTATCGTTCCACTGATTGTCAGCGGAACAGGCTTAAGCAGTCCTGTATAATTTCTCGACATATTTTTTCACCTCAGGCTGAACTCGAACCAGACAGACCAAGTGTTGAAAAGAGCGGACCCTTTGCATACTCGGCTATCAGCACAGCGACAACTACCAGCGCAATAAAGATCAATGCGGGTACTATTCTCATCTGTTGTTCTCCTTTTTGTTTTTCTCGGACTCATCGTCTTTCACGGCGACTTCGCCCGAACTATTAGATAATGGTGACAGATTGTTTTTTATACTTGAATCTGTCTTTTTAAGTTTGTCCTCTATTATATTTTTGTGGAATGAAGATAATTGGGGATAGATAACCCATAAATCGCCAAGAAGGATTGCAACAACAATACTCAATAGTATATAGAAGAGTGTGTTTTTTGGCACGGTTTTACTTCCCGTTTTCCTCTTCCCATGTCTTGACGAGTTTCAGTGTGTCTTTCTCCGGCAGATAGATGTATTCACCGAGAAGTTTGCTCATTCTTAAATCGATAAGAAAAAACGAATGCTCCGATAGTTGTGGAATCATGCGGACAAACTTGAGCGGAAGAACATCAGTAAGATACTCTATATCACTCTTATTATATACCTTGAATAATATAAGATAATGGGAATTCGAGAATACTTCCTTGTTCAGTTTTCCAACCTGACGTACCGTAAACATTCCACCATGCTGGTAATTTCGCCCCTGCTGAAAAAACATTGATGTTTCAGGCAGCATCGAATGTACATCGACAAATCTATCAATTTCATCTACAATCAGGAATGCAGGCTCGGTATCAATATCGTTTATCGTTTTGCACACTTCCTCAAGATCCTCTTCAGACTGCAGTTTCATGCAGATTTTGTTTGGTGACGGATGCAGGCATTCTACTTTCCCTCTGTATCGTATGTTTGTTTTCTGTGAGAAACGGCTTACAGGATCAACGACCACCAGATTGGGAAACTGGTTCACAACATTATTTATGAAATATTCAAGCAGCAGCGTTTTTCCTGCACCCGAATAACCGACAATCGAGATTTTATCATCAGAGCGGATTTTAATTGATAATGGCACGTTATCATGCAAGGCAGTTGCCTTTATCGATAATGTTTCACTCATAGAATCACTTTATCAATCCTAAAGGAAAACATTTAACCATAAGGCTTATATCCATGTATGATATTACCATACCAGTGACAAAATGAATAGAACAATGTTTCCTGAAGAATTCATGGAAATCGGAAAAGCCTTGCTTGAAGAATACGGGTTGAAAGGATGGAGAATTGTTATCCATCAGTCCTTTGATAAATTTACAGAGTTGTCTACTCTTGCATATACATGCTATGCTGATAAGGGGATACATATTTCACTAAAAGCAATGAAGGACTATGATTACACATTCTGTTATTCCACAATAAAGCACGAACTTGCACATGCAATTCTTGACAGTAAAACCAATTATATGATACGCAGGCAGAAAATAAAGGCTCATGGTAAAGAATGGAGAGACTATGCCTATAACTGTGGAGTTTTCAAGGAAGAACTGCATCCATACTCCAAGATGCGTGCTACCATAACCCAGAAATTACATGTGCTGAATCACGAATAGGTTACTGTAGCTTCCGAATTTGTTTTCTCATTACTGTTTGTCCCGCTTACGGTAATTGTTGTATTCTGATGCTCGATTGGCTTTGGAGATGCAGGGACAACCGTTTCCTTTGGCTTGGTTGCTTGGATTACATCGTGCCTATGCAATAAGGGGGATTCCTTGATTTCTTTGCGTCTCTGCATTATTTCTCCTATTATTCCAGCCACATATCCTATCACGAATATCACAAGCGGAAGATATGGAAGAATATCAATGTATTTTGCAAGATCGTCCATCAGTGGTTCGAGTGCATCTTCAAGTTCCTTGGCATCCTCTTCATTAATGGCAACGGACTGCAGACCGGATTTCCTGCTTGCGAATATTGAAAGCTTGCTTATTGTCTTTGACAGGCTATGGGTTATGTCAACCTTTGGCTTCTTTTGCTCCTGTTCGGGCTGTTTAAGGTTATCGATCTGGTTGAATATGTTTTCAAGTTCCGGGTTGACGGGTGGAACCTGTGATGTAGGGGATGTGGCTTGGGGTGAAGGAGTAACCGAAGATGCCATATTACACCTTAATCAATTTTCTCACATTATCTGGAATTACCGACATGTCAAGGAGTTCCCGGAAAAAGACTTTGCCTTCCTCAGGGAGAGAGGGATAAATGGATGTAATGTATTCACCGAGGGCAGACGTCAGCTTTCCACCATACATCTTATCCATTGTATGCAGCAGTGAAGTTACCATATCTGCGCCTTCGTTGACAGGCTGGTGTCCAAGTTTCCAGAGAATTTCTTTCTGAACGAACGCAAGAAGATCACCGGAAAATTTCATTTT
>DAHXMQ010000168.1 GCA_027371625.1 Candidatus Methanoperedentaceae archaeon
AAAGCACTCGCCGCCGCCGTTTCAGGCGATGATAGATATATCATTCCACCAGCACCCATCCTTCCCTTGAAGTTCCGATTCGAGGTCGAGAGGCATGTCTCGCCTTCGCATATAACTCCCATGTGCGCTCCAAGGCAGGGACCGCAGCCAGGCGGTGCAATTATGACACCGGCTTTAAGCAGTGTGGCTATTACACCAGATTCCGTGGCTTTAATAAGGATTGAGCGCGAGGCTGGCAGCACAATCGTCCTGACCCTGACCTTTTTACCCTTCAGAATTTTTGCCACGACTTCTAAATCCTCGTATCTCCCGTTGGTGCAGGAGCCTATGAAGACCTGGTCAAGCGGGGTTCCTGCCATTTCGTTCACCGAAGAAACGTTATCTACTTCATGCGGCTTCGCAACCTGCGGTTCAAGACCGCTGGCATCGAAATTATATTCTTCGCAATACTGCGCCTCCTCATCTGCATAAACAGGCGTGTATTTTTCTTTCGCTTTTCCTTTCAGGTAATCGAACGTCTTCTCGTCCGGCGGCACGATGCCTGTTTTCGCGCCCATCTCGATGGACATGTTGCACAGCGTCATGCGCTCGGACATTGATAATTCGCTTATGGTTTCGCCGTAGTATTCGATTGCTTTGTAGTTTGCCCCATCGGCGCCCACATTTTTGATGATGCACAGCGTGAGGTCTTTAGCAGAAACGCCTTTTGCAAGCTTTCCTTCCACCGTTATCCTTATTGTATGCGGAACACGAAGCCAGAGCTTTCCAGTTGCGAAAATCTCTGCCATGTCTGTAGCGCCAACGCCTGTGGCGAATGCACCGAAGGCGCCATAGGTGCAGGAATGCGAATCCGCGCCTATTATGAGTTTTCCGGGAAGCGCAAACCCGTTCTCTGGCAGCAACTGGTGGCAGATGCCCTCTCCAACGTCGAAGAAATTCGTGATTCCCTGCTCGCGAAGCCATTTCCTTATGCCCTGCTGCAACTTTGCTGCGGTTTCATTGTTGGCAGGTGCAATATGGTCAAAAGGTATGATTATCCGTTCCGGATTCCATACTTTTTTCGCTCCCATCTCGTTAAATGCCGCTACAGCGAGCACGCTCGTGCCGTCATGCGCCATGGCATAGTCTATATCTGCGATGACAAAATCATCTGCTTTTGCGGGTTTGCCTGAAGCACGGCTCAGGATTTTTTCACTTATGGTAGGCATTATTCTTTAAAGGGTTTTTAAAAATAAATATTATTTCCATATCTTTCCTTTGTAGCTGTTAGTCACGGGACAGCCAAGGCACCTGTTCGAGATGTGATGCGTGCACTCCTTGCAGTTACAACCATTACCGCACGGCGGCATATCGCTAAAATCGAAGCTCATTCTAACAGGCAGAATCAAATCCTTCATGGGGGTAATCACTATACTTACTTTGGCACTGTTCACCGCAGGACTATTACGAAGGTGTCCGTCCACAATCGCCTCAAGGGTGGCAATATCCTCGCCCACAAAAAAAAGACACAGGTTGTATTC
>DAHXMQ010000151.1 GCA_027371625.1 Candidatus Methanoperedentaceae archaeon
AAGCAGGAAGAGATAGACAAGATAGATTTAATAAATATTAGCAACGAGGAGTTTCAGCAGTTATTAAGGGACAAGGTAGCAGGTGCGATATTAAACCCTTGCTCTCTGCTATGTCTAAAGCTGTGCTGAAATATGCTCGCAATACATAAGGTCTCATCTTTAGACCTGCTCCCTTGGAGGCAGTTCATTATGGGTCATAAGGGAGACATAGAAGCCAGATATTCAACGAACAAGAGGCTACCGCCAGATATGATAGAGGAGATGCGTGAATCGTATAAGAAATGCCTCAAATTCCTTGAAACCAGAATATCCGATGTATCGGAGGACAATGCCAAACTATTCTTACAGCAACAGCTCTTATCAGCAGTGGGCTACAAGCAGGAAGAGATAGACAAGATAGATTTAATAAATATTAGCAACGAGGAGTTTCAGCAGTTATTAAGGGACAAGGTAGCAGGTGCGATGACGGAGAACGGAGCGAAGCAGAAGGTCATACCCGTTAGCGATGTGGAGAAATACATACAGGAAGGATACGATTTTGAGGCAGTATTACCAAATGGTAAGGCAGTTATGAGGTTGAGGTTCTAATGTCGAGTTTAGCCGACAAGTATGAGAAGGAGGAGGGCGCAAGAAGGTTCTTGGAAAAACACGTTACTTACCCTGATACAAGATGTGGAAGAATACTGAGGTATTTAATCCTTCCTCTTCACAGTCCCATGTACAAAGCTCTAGTTCAGAGGGCGTTTTTTGGAGCAAAGAAAAATGAACAGCATCATCACTCTCTTGATACGTGCTTCAGAAAATTAAAGGAAGATGGGCTTCTAATAGAATCAAAAGATAACGATAGACGCCGCACAACAATTGAAGTACCTCTAACAAGCCTCTGGTTATATTTATTAAAAACCAGACCAAGCTTATTTCACTTTGGAGACAAAGTTTGTAATGAATGTAATAAGCTTGTTTATTATATTACGATTGATGAAAGTGAGTTGATTCGAGAAGAGACGTCGGAGTATTCTGAAACTTATTTGGTTTGCCCACATTGCAAAATTGCGCACAGGGAAGGGAATTTTCATTAATTAGTATTTAAGCCGTAATTTTAGTGACTAAAACGGCTTGATAACCCGTGTTAAATATATAATGGGTGAGGGACACGAGTAATACACGGGTTGTTTTGGAAAGAAGCAGTGTAAATATCCACGGTATAAAACACCGTATTTCTATGAAATTCCCAAATTCAGAAATCGCACAAATTCTACTTTCAGAACCAGATGAGATTGGCAGTATTGACGAGTTTTTGGCTAAGGTCGGGACTTGGCTAGCGGTACTGGACACCGAAAAACAACGGGTTTATAGTTCTTTAGAAAGAAAAGGAGGTATAAAATGAGCATAACAGAAGCGGAGGCAGATAGGCTGATGAACATGGCTATTGAGATTATGGCTTTGCACTACGCAAATTGCCGCAAGTGTTCATGGGAGGAAACCGAGGACGGAGCAGTCATACATCACGTTGTTTGCAGAAAGGGGAAGAAGGCTTTAGCGCGAATTAATGCATTAGACAAGTGGCTTCTGGATATGGACGAGCAGGGGCAGATAGAATGGAAAGATGATAAGGAGGTTTCAAAATGAAGACTACAAGCGCATACAGGGAACACGCAAACGTAAAGTTTGGGGCAGTGAAGATAGGGAGCACTTCATTTTTGTTTGGCGTTTTGATGGGTGTGGTGTTTGGATTTTTCAACCTTTACTTTGGCTTCATTGCGTGGTTCGTAGGAATGTGGATAATGGCTGGAGGGCTTTATTATTACGTGAACCGGAAATGGAAGAAGTGGAGCAATACCCTTGCAGTCGTAGGCTCAGCAGAAAGAATCACACATACAGAAAAAGAAGATATCCGCAGAATTCAAGAGGAAAGGGTTGAATGGAAACCCCCGCAACCCGTAGATATTGGCAAATATCTTGCGCGCAAAGGTCAGAACAGGATTATTGCCGTAATGGGAAAGCCAAGAAGCGGAAAATCCCAGCTTCTGTATTGGCTTATCCAGAACGAGGCGTTTGCGGGGCAGAAGAAAATCATATTTCAACTGAAGGCTACGGATGATTATGTCCGATTGGGGTATCCTGTGCTGTATATCCATAAGGCTGTTCCGAATTGCTTCAAGTCTGCTAAGGCATTCACAAGGGCTTTTACTACTGCATTCGCCATAAGTGCAGGCATGCATGGAATAACAGCCGCGACTCTGCAAGGAGAGGTTAAGAAGATAGCGGAAGGTTGCGGAAGCTGGGGTGATTTTCAGAAACGGTTAGATGACAAGCTGAAATCTGAAAGAGACAACATCACGAGGTCGGCTCTCCGGTTCATAGAAAATAGCATTTCTCTCGTGTATTCTGAAAATATGCTGGACTACGAATTGCCGGATTCGTGCGTCATTGACTTTGAGGGAGATGCGGAAAATGAAATAGATACTACATTCTATTCGTTCTATGCGGAATACATTTTAAATCAGCTGTCAGGAGAAGTCTGGACGACACGGGAAAACACCATGTTTGTCGTGGACGAGGCTCACCTTCTGACCAAATCCGGACATTC
>DAHXMQ010000184.1 GCA_027371625.1 Candidatus Methanoperedentaceae archaeon
TTGGAATCTTTAATCTGGACTACTCCCGCGCCAGATAAAAGATCGATATAATACATTTTTTTATAAAAATTAGGTATTATTTTTGTATAAACTCCACCAAGATATGAAAGTAAAAAAAATTAATTTCAAAGCAGACCAAGGTCCAACTTGATAATAAACCCCTTTATCTATTTTCGAAATTTGATTGCACTGTTCTGTTAGCCTATCCAGTTTAAGCCCTAGCCAAGTTTTATCTTTTTTCATGAGATGAAACCATGATTTTAAACCAATTTTAGTCCGACATTTATTTGCTACAGACCTTATAAACTACTATCCTTGCAGGGTGAAAGTATTTTTGTTGCATAAAATTCGTTTTAGCGTTATCGGCAGGTAGCTACTTTCTAAAATTGATGTAACAATTACAAAAAGCACATATATCATCAATCCCTCTAAGCATCCATGCCAAACAAAACCGCAATCCTCGAAACCCAGAAAGGCACCATAAAATTCGAACTCAAAGAACAGGAAGCCCCCATCACCACAAAGAACTTCATAGACCTCACAAACAAAGGCTTCTACAACAACCTCACCTTGCACGGCGTCGAGCCCGGCTTCGTCATCCAGGGCGGCGACCCAAAAGGCAATGGCACAGGTGGCTCAGGAAAGACCATACCTCTTGAGATAGCCCCGACGCTCACCCACAAAAAAGGTGCAGTAGGCATGGCGCGCTCCCAAGATCCGGACAGTGCCTCCTCGCAATTTTATATCTGCCTTGAAGACGCGAAGTTCCTCGATAAGAATTATGCCGTTTTCGGTCAGGTAACAGAAGGCATGGACGTCGCTGCGAAAATCAGGAAGGGAGACAGGATACTGAAAGCGACGATAACCTAATTCTTATAGTACAATGCCTTGTTTTAGAAAGCTATGTGCAAATGATTGAGCAATATAACAAGGATGGCTCCCGGTATCCCACCAAAGGCGCAAACCAGTATCGCAGGGATGGTATAAGCTATCCCTAATTTAAAAATAAAATTCGCAACAATAAGAAGAATGAGACCCAGCACGGTATTTACGATTAGGTGTCCAATAGATTTAAGAATATAATACGCGGCGATTACAGCCAGAATTACCAGTACCAAAATTAAAATTTCAAATGCCATGTTTTTATCTTAGTCGTTCTTTCATTAAAAATCTTCTGATGCCGCAAAATAGGCATTAAGGGATAATCTCGCACCCGTTATTAAACTCGGGATAGTCAAAATCCGAGCGCCTGACAGTTCCTTTTTCAATAAGCTTCACAACACGAGGCAGCGCGTTATGTAATTCACCTACAAGATGCCCGACCGTCGTGCAGATAAGAGAATATCCGTTCTCCCTGAGCATATCCTGTGCCTTATTCACGAACAGGCACCTCCCGCCGCAGATGTGGAAGATATCGCACGAGATGCATGGCTCGCCCACACGCACCTTATTGCAAAGGGAAAACGGTGAATCGTTGAATATTGAGCCAACAACAGAGAAATCAAAATCAACCGATACCGGACAGGCTGAAACCCTGCCATCCGGCATTATTGTAAAAAAATCAATCCCCGAGCCGCATCGAAGTTTAGAATCCTTACCTGAAAGCAGGGAATTCATAATGCCTGTAAATGGAACAATCCCCGAATATCTGCCTTTTCGCATCTCTGAAAGCCACCACTCAACGAGCGAGGAAATGCCTTTATTGTACGAGCAAATCCAATCTTCAATTCTATCTTCTGCGCCCTCCCAGAACATTTCAAAACTGAGCTGCCAGTGAACATGGTCGAAAAACCCCGTGTCCAGAAGATGGCGCACATTTTCATAGATATCCGTGCCCTGTGCCACCGTCATCCTTGCAACGAGATATCCATGAAAACCTTTTTGCCTTATAATCCCAATGTTCTCGATTATCCTTTCGTAAACACCAATGCCGCGCCACTCATCAGTGACATTCTTTTTCCCGTCGATGGAAACCAGTATTGCATTGAATTTTTCAAGATACTGTGGCTCAATCCTATCTAAAAATAAACCATTTGTCTGGATAACGAAGCGCCCCGGTATTGCATCCATTATTCGTTTCATGGTTTCAATGCGAAGAAGTGGCTCGCCACCATAAAACTCGATTACAGGGGCGCTGTCTTTTGACAAGAATGACTTGAGATTGCTAATCGAGTACTGGATTTCCTTTGGCTGCGAGTCGCTTCCACCTCCGCAATATTTACAGTTAAGATTGCATTCCTTCGTCAGGATTATGTGATAATGCATGCGGAGGTAGTTGTTTAAATCATTCAAGACCGCTCAGGTCAGGCTGTTTCTTGGGATGCTCTTCCTTCGCAGAAGCAATTACATCATCTATCCGCAGAATCATGGAGGCTGTTTCTGTCGCCAGGGTTATTGCCTGAGTTTTTACACGCAGCGGCTCGATGACGCCGTTTTCCAGCATATCCACAGGTTTACCCTCAAAAACATCAAGACCGACATTCTTATTTCCATGCTCATGCCGGCTTCGAAGTTCTACAAGCATATCGATTGAGTCAAGCCCGGCATTCTCAGCAAGGGACTTGGGAATGATTTCAAGAGCCTGTGCGAATTTGGTCACTGCAAGCTGTTCCCTTCCCTCAAGTGTGGAGGCATACTCGCGCAGGTGAAGTGCAAGCTCTATCTCAGGTGCGCCTCCTCCGGCAAGAATCTTCCCGTCTTCGATTGCCACGCCGACAACGCGCAGGGCATCATGCATAGCCCTGTCAAGGCTTGTGACAACGTGTTCAGTTCCTCCACGCAGCAATATGGAATATGTGCTTGGATTCTCGCACTGCGTAACGAATATCATTTCCCCGTTGCCGACCATTTTTTCCTCAACAAGTCCTGCATGCCCGAGAGCATCGGGTTTTATCTCATCGAGGCTTGTGATTATCTTTCCGCCTGTGGCTCTCGACAGCTTCTCAAGGTCGTTCTTCTTCACCCTGTGCGTCACGAAAATACCAGCCTTGGCAAGGAAATACCGCGCAAGGTCGTCCACGCCCTTCTGGCAGAACACAACGTTTGCCCCGCCTTTTATCACCTTATCAGCAGCCTCTCGCACCAATCGTTCCTCCTGCTCAAGGAACATGCGTGTCTGTCCCACAGCTTCAATGGATATCTCGGACTTTGTCTCGGTCTTCCGCACTTCGATGGGCGCGGCAAGTATCGCAATTTTCGCATTTTCTATCCTTGATGGCATGCTCTGGTGGGTTTTTGTCTTATCGAGGATAATACCTGCAATAAGCTCGCTGTCCTCCACGCTTCCTTCCCCGCGCCGCTCAATGGAGATGTTCTTGATGTTAACAGTCTTTTTCCCGTTTTCCTGTTTCACTATCGACTTCACGGCGCTGACCGCAAGCTCTGAGAGTTTTTCCTTTGAGAACTCTATTCCTTTCCCTGTAAGCGCGGTTTCTGCTATTTTCCTGAGAGCATCGTCCTCTGCCGTTATCGAAATCTCTGATAGTATCTCTTTTGATTTATCCATTGCAAGGTGGTATCCCTGGATGATTGTTGTCGGATGGATTCCCTGCTCCATGAGTTCCTGTGCGCCTTTTAAAAGTTCCCCGGTCAGTACGGCCGCGGTTGTCGTCCCGTCCCCGACCTCATCGTCCTGCGTCTTCGCCACGTCTGCAACCATTTTTGCAGCAGGATGCTTGATTTTCATCTCATCGAGTATGGTGGCGCCGTCGTTGGTAATAATCACAAGTCCAGCAGGGTCGACGAGCATTTTGTCCAGACCTTTTGGGCCGAGCGTGGTTCTTACTGCCTCAGCCACAGCCCGCGCTGCCATGATATTGCTTCGCTTTGCTTCTTCTCCTCTTGTTCGTTCCGTTCCCTGTTTTAAAATGATAATCGGCTGTCCGCCCATTTGACCTGCCATAGATATTCTCCTTTATAAAATGTAATTACGTATGGGCTTCTCCAATAACGGATTCAAGCCCTTGGTTTCTGGTGTTTCATGTTTATAATTCTATAAAAAGCTGACGCTCGAGGCGCGGTGGAACTTGGATGGGCTTTGTCAAGAAATTTTGGTGAAATGTTGGTTGTCGAATCCGTTGTAAAATGAAAACGGTTGATACACAAAGCAATTTATTAATAGTGACAATATATATTAGTATGGCATGAAAGGTGAAACGCAAAAAATAGTTATTGGAGTTGTATCAGATGAAAACAGCCGTTCACGTTCAAGGTAGGAAAATCCACAATCCCGCATATAAAACTATCTCCAGAATACTGAAAAAAACCCCGGCTTACTATGAAATGTCGCTTTACCTCATTAAATCAAGACTTAGCCCGCAGATATTACATACCCTGAGAATAAAAGGTCGATATCAAACACGCAATGGTGCACTTTTAATTTTGCAGAACAACACGGCTTACCTTACCCTCGGAGGCAGAATAGAATCTCCAAGGGATTTAAGCAGGCTGAAGAAGATAATGGAGAATAGCAAATATGAAGTCCTAATGCAGTACCCTGCTTATCCAGAGAATATCAAAAAAATAGAAATGTTCAATAAAATGCTGGGGCGAGCATGGAAAAAGAGTTAATCAAAATAATCAAACTGCTTAACAGGCACAGAGTAAAGTATCTTCTCATCGGGGGTTATGCTGCTGTACTTTACGGCGTTCCGCGCTCTACTTTTGACATAGATATAGGAATTGCAATGAATCCAGACGAAATCAGCAGAACAATGTCGTTGCTGTCGAAACAGAGGTTTGTTGAGCATAACAGATTAGAGGGGGGCGTTAGATTAACCGATGGCAAGGTCAATCTCGATTTAATGTTTATAGAGAACTACAAATTTAACTTCTTTTGTCAATACCATAAAAAATTAAGATATAAAGGGACAATCATAAAATTGCCTAATATAATGGATTTGATCAGAATGAAAGAATCTTCCCCACGTGATAGAGATAAGGAAGATGCCCAATACCTGAGAGTTATATTAAGTTCAAAAAAGAAAAAAGGAGTTTTATAGCCCGGCAAGGATTCGAACCTTGGTCGCAGGATCCAGAGTCCCGCATGATTGACCGCTACACTACCGGGCTTCGCAAAGCTTGCTAATTAGATTAATAAGTAAAAAGCTTATCGCCGAAGGTTATCGTAAATGCCAGTATTGGCGCTGGACTTTTTTTACATCATCCAGCCGCTCCCTTACCTGCGAGCTAACAACATTTTTTTTCCTTACAGGCTCTTTTCCCATAAAAACCTCTAATACTGCGGCAACAGATTGAGCCAGAAGCTTCAGGTCATAGCCTCCCTCAAGCACACAAGCCTGCCCTGCGCCGCTCTCTTTTGCGATTGACTTCACGATAGATGCCAGCACTGCAAAACCCTCAACGCTCATCCTCATCTGGGCAAGACCGTCATCTGCGCATGCATCGAATCCGGCAGAGACAAGCACAATATCGGGCTTGAACTCAAGTGCCGAAGGAACAAGAACCCCCTCGAACGCTGCAATGAACCCGGCATCGCCAGTACCAGCAGGCAGGGGAACGTTGATGTTACAACCCTTTCCTTCGCCACTCCCAACCTCATCTATCCATCCTGTTCCGGGATAATGCGGGTACTGGTGGGTCGAGAAATACAAAACCGAAGCATCATCATAAAAGGCTTCCTGCGTCCCATTTCCATGATGCACATCCCAGTCCACGATAAGCACGCGCTTTTTCCCCTTCTTCTGCGCATGGCGTGCTGCAATCGCCACGTTATTGAATATACAGAACCCCATACCCCTATCTGGCATTGCATGGTGCCCCGGCGGTCTTACAAGAGCAAACGAGGAATCAACTTTTGAAAGTGCATCCACTGCTGATATCGCGCCTCCTGCTGCAAGGAGTGCAACATCATACGAATCCCTGCATAAAACAGTATCGGGGTCAAGCGGAATTTCAAGCTCGGAATACTTCTTGGCTTTCTCGATGTAATCCTGTGTATGAATATACCGGATCTCCTCAAGGCTTGCGGATTGCGGCTCGATCTTCTCCAGCCGCCTCATCAGCCCTGTTTCTTCAAGATGGGCTATTATCGAAAGCAGCCGCTCTTTTCTTTCAGGATGCGAACCGGTCTCATGCTTTAAGTAGTCGGGATGGTAGATTATAGCGGTTTTATTCAAACCAGTTTTTTCCCGGCGTTCGGTCCGTATGTGGCATCATATATCTCTTTCACGTGGAAGACAATGGCAGCTTTTCCAGGCAGTTTCTTGGCATCCGCCATCTCCTTTGCGCTTGAAAACCGCTCACCCCTTGTTTCGATGTCCACGGTACCTTTTACCTGGTAGGATTTCTTGGCATCGCCATCGTATGCAACGATCGCCATATTGGGGTTTGATTCGATATTTTTTCTGGTCTTGTTAAAAAAGTTATCCACAAACAGTATGTTTTCATCGTCAAGGATTTTCCACATGGTAACGAATACCACATTAGGCTTGCCGCTCTTGTCTGCGGTTGCTATCGGCAGAGGCTTTTGCTTTGAGACTACATCCTTTATTTCAGGAGGCATTTTCACCATAATTTTATCACCGCTTGCCGTTTAGTATGCATTGGTCATAAATGTTTTGATTTGGATGTTATCGAATATTCGTCCTCGCAGCCTCTATCAATTCTCGCGTAATTTCAGGCAGCCTTGCGCCCAATCTCCTGCGCTTCCTTGGCTTGCAGTTCTCAAGAGCGTATGCGAAGATTATAGGTACGCCGACGGTGGCGTCGAGGTAAGGTATCACATTCCCCTCTCCAGCCTTCGGTATCTTGCCCCATGACTTTCCTTCGTTGATCGTTGCTCCAGAAAGCCCTCCCGTATCCTGTCTGTCAACCGTCACCTGGACAACATAATTCTCACCCGGGCATTCCATCCCGATAATCTGGGAAATCATGGGTCCTGTTTGCTGCAGGAAATTCTTGGGCACGCCACCCCCAACTTCAAGCACGCCTCTTGGAATATCGTTGAGCATGCTGTTGTGCACGATTGCTGCGCTCTCAAGCACGTCCATCGTGGGGCTTGGGTCTATGAAATCCTTCGGGTCAAGTTCCTCCGAGGCACCTGCGAGGATTGGGAGATAGCTCGTCCCCATGCCGAGGGACGAATCAGCAAAGCTCGGCACGAACACCGGCACGTCGTTTTCTGAGGCACATGCGATGAACGAGCGCTCGGGGTTTTTCGAGGTCTCGCGTACACCGTCGCCGAGGATTTTATTGTAATACGCCGTCGAGAATTTTTCCGGGAACTTTTTCCTTTCAGCAGCCTTGCTGGTAATCGCCTGAATGACCTTATCCTGCGCTATTAACGTGCGCTGCATATCGATATACACGTCGTATATCCTTACCACGTCGTGCTCTGCCAGTTCATTGTCATCTGCGGTAAAATCCCCCTGTTGAACTGGCAAGCCGTATGCGAAATGTAGGTCATGGTACGTGTTCGCGCCTGTGGTCACAATCCAGTCGATGAAGCCGCGCTCCATCATTTTGATGATGCCACCGCCCATGCCGACGGGAGCCATTGCGCCTGCAAGCGTCAGGCAGACGGTTGAGTTGTCGTCTATCATGGTCTTGAAAAGGTGGCAGGCTTCGGCGAGCCTTTTTGCATTATAGCCCATGCCGTCAAAGACCTCATCTACCAGTTGCGTTATCGTCATGTTTTCTGAGATGGGGATGGGGGATATGGTTTTTCCTTCCCAGTAGTTGTGTTTCATGTGGTGCATAATCGGCTCCTGATTTTATCGATACCTGAATTTGTTTTCAGATGTAAAGGGGGATATTTAAGAATTGCTGATTATGGTGAAACTAAAAGACGCAAACTCACATTCACGTATAGCGGGGAATGGATTCGAACCATTGATCTACGGGTTATGAGCCCGTCGGGATATCCTGACTACCCTACCCCGCTTCTGGAGTAAAAATAGCATTCTTCAATATGAATGATGAATGATAAAGACTTCGGTTATTTGGAATAGCTCTATAATCTTTAAAATAAATAATGGTGAGCATGCTCTATGCCGTTGAAACATCAAACATAACAAAGCATTTCGATGAAATCACTGCTGTAAACAGAGTCAGCATACAGGTAAAACCTGGAGAATTATTCGGGCTGCTCGGTCCCAATGGCGCGGGGAAGACAACGCTCATAAGCATGCTCTCCACAATGACCGAACCCTCGGACGGAAGCGCCAGAGTGTGGGGCTTTGATGTCCAAAAACAGGCAGAAATAGTTAGGCAGAATATAGGCGTTGTATTCCAGGACACCACTCTTGATGACCGCCTCACGGGCAGGGAGAACCTCGACCTTCACGGCAGGCTATACGGGCTTGACGGCAGGACAAGAAGAAAAAGGATAGAGGAGGTTCTATCGCTTGTCGAACTCACGGATAGGGCTGATGCTCTTGTCAGGACATACTCAGGCGGCATGATGAGACGCCTTGAGATCGCCAGGGGACTGATGCACCACCCAAGGGTCTTATTCCTCGACGAGCCCACGCTTGGTCTTGACCCACAGACGAGAATCCATATCTGGGAATACATAAAAACCCTGAACAAAGAGGAAGGCGTGACCATCATGCTAACCACTCATTACATGGAAGAGGCTGACCACCTCTGCCACAGGATAGCGATAATCGACCACGGCGAGATTGTGGCGCTCGATGCACCTGAAGCCCTTAAAAACATGCTCGGCGGAGATGTCATCACGCTTGAAATTGAAAAACCCGATCAATTAGCCCGCCTGTGCGACCTCTATAAAAAAAACGGGTGCGCCAACATAGTTTCGCAGAAAAAGAATGAGATTTTTATCACGGTAAAGGAAGGTGAACGCCAGATTCCCCATATTCTTGCTCTTGCCTCGAATGCGGGTATTTCCATCCTTTCTGTCAGCCTGCGAAAACCTACACTCGATGACGTATTCCTCCATCACACGGGGCGAGCTATAAGGGAGAGGGAAGCAAGCGAAATGGAACAGGTCGGATATAAAATACGTGCAAGGAGGAAATAATGGTAAAAAAGGCGTTTAACACCGTATATACCATGTGGCTTCGGGAGATGCTGCGCTTCTGGCGCTCCAAATCGCGCATCATCGGCGCTCTTGCAACCCCCCTTTTCTTCCTTGTCATCCTGGGCGCAGGCTTCAGTTCATCCTTTCAACTTCGTGGAGGTGGGACGTTCAACACGAGTTATCTTGCGCCGGGTTTGATAGGCATGGCTGTGCTTTTCACATCCCTCATGGGAGGGGTTTCGATCATCTGGGACAGGGAGTTCGGCTTCCTCAAGGAAATCCTGATAGCGCCTGTTAGCCGTTTCTTTGTGGCTCTCGGGAAAGCCGTAGGAGGCGTCACAACAGCCATGATTCAGGGGGTACTGATCATGATTATTGCATGGTTAATAGGTGTTGGATATGTCTCGATTCTGGGTGTACTTGCAAGTATTGTGATAATGTTTATCTCAGGCATCGGGTTTATCGGGCTTGGTATTGCGCTCGCCTCAAAAATCGACAGCCACGAGGGGTTTCAGATGGTCACAAGCTTCCTTACCTTTCCTCTTGTCCTCTTAAGCGGGGCATTTTTTCCAATATCAAACCTTCCTACGTGGCTTTTGGTGTTCGTGTATGCAAATCCCCTCACCTACGGAGTTGAGGCAATTCGATGGTGCCTGCTCGGCAACTCTGCAATTCCGATCTCTCTGTGCATAATAGTTCTTTTGTTATTTGCATTCGCGATGATAGCACTGGGCGGGAAATTGTTCGGGAAGATGAGGGTTTGAAATGATCCTTCTTTCAGGCGGGACGGGCACGCCCAAGCTCATCCAGGGTATTCGAAGAGCTATCCCTGATGAGGAGATCACAGTCATAGTGAACACGGCAGAGGATATTATGGTATCTGGAAATGTCGTCTCGCCTGACCTTGATACAGTGTTATACCTTTTTTCAGGTGCGCTGGATGTCGAAAAATATTGGGGAATTAAGAATGATACCTTTCATACGCATCAGGCATTAAAAAAAATCGGGGTCAGTGAAATACTTATGATAGGGGATGCCGACCGTGCAACCCATGTTTTCCGCTCGGAACTGATGCAAAAAGGGGCAAGCCTGACAGAGGCAACGAAGCAGCTTTCATCAAGGATGGGAATAAAAGCCAGGGTTCTCCCGATGTGCGATGAAAAAGTGGATACAATGATTAAAACGCCCGAAGGTCTCATGCATTTCCAGGAATTCTGGATCGGGAGGCGAGGTGAACCTCCTGTGCTTGATGTCAGGCTCACGGGTGTGGAAAGAGCAAAGCCCACAAGGGAAGTGATAGAGGCTCTTAATTCAGAGGATAACGTGATAATCGGACCGAGTAACCCCATAACGAGTATCGGACCTATACTGGCTTTGAAAGGAATGCGGAAGATACTCTCGAAGAAAAAAGTGATCGCAGTCAGCCCGATTATCGGGAATTCGCCTGTTAGCGGACCTGCGGGGAAATTGATGGCTGCGCGCGGATTTTCTATTTCTTCTCCTGGTGTTGCTGAATGCTATGGTGATATTCTGGATATGCTGGTGATTGATGACAGGGATACTGTCAACGAGAAAGAATTTGATATACAGATAGCGCGGTTTGATACCATTATGGACTCGGTTGAAAAAAGTGAAGCGTTTGCAAGTTTTGTAATCAGGCTATTTCGGGATGTTGGGTAAGAGCGCAAGTCCCCTGTCCGTGAGCCTGTAGGCATCGTTCTCGACCTTGACGTAATTCCCTTTGATCAGAAAATCCGTCTGGAAATTGAATGTTGCATCATCCACTCCCACTTCTTTTTGAAGCTCAGCTTTCTTTTTCCCGAACACTCCTATGGCTTTTATCATCCTGCGCCGAACTGGATGCTCAAGCGCCTTGACCATGAGTTCGTGGTCTGCAACCTTCGCTTCGCGCACAGAGGGACGCCGCTCAAGCATCGCCTCAAGTTCTTCGTCGCTTATTTCCGGCATATTCATTCAGTGCCTTCGGCACCGCTCAGGAACATCTCCACCCTGCAAAGGTAGGCTGCTATTTTGTTGCCCTTAATCTCTACATCGAAACCTTTGATTGTAGCCCTTGTAATTATGCCTTTCCTCTTGAAAATCGGAAGGTCTGAGGCTTCTTCTATCGCATTCTTTGCAGCTTTCTCCCAGCTTTCCGGGGATGAGCCCACGGTATCGATTATTTTTACGAATGGCATTTTTTATCACCTTAATAGGATGGGTTGCAGGAGTAATAAAGGTCACGATTTCTGTGAAGCTTAAAAATCATATGGAAAGCACCGTAATCTTTATTATTTGAACGTTGATTATAAGTATATTGTACGTAAAAAGTACAAACCACTAAAAGGAGATGGTAAAATATGAATGAGAATGATAAAAATGAAACAAAATGTAAATACCTCAAAGAACTTGTACAGCGATTTGAACGAATTAAAAATACGTGTGCAGGAGCTGGTTTATAAAGAAAAATATGTTATATTATGGAACCACATAAAACAGCATCATCCGAATATCACAGAGCAAGAAATATTAAACGGCCTGAAATATGGTCTCTATAAACCAGACAAAAATATCGAGGGACGTTATATATCATGGTCGAAATTTACAAGCCCGGTAAGGCTTATACGCATTGTCTTCGAAATTCATGAAACTTCTGATAACGAATTTGTGCTTGTGATAACGGCTTTCGAGGAGGAGTAAAATCTTCCATAATGAACTTAATTAAAGGAATAAAATAAATGAAAACCAAGAAAGAAAAAACGGAAATCCCAGAAAATATCCCCGTCATAACTCCAGAAATGATGGAGAAAACTGCCATCGAGATAGCTAAAAGGCGCGCTGGCAAAAAAGAATCGCCAATGAAAGGCGTTAAAGACATCGAATGCCCTTCATGTGGGGCAGCCAGTATGAGTTATGCAGACGACTTAACGTTTGAAGTTGTCCTGGCTGGCGAGAGAATAGTAATCCCAAATCTCACAGGCTTGAAATGCTCAAAATGCGGTGAAGTAGCCTTTGATGCTAATTCTACTAAAATTATAGAGAAGTACACTGAAAGCAAACCTGTTGGAGGATACGAGCTAAAAGTCTCCACAGTCGGGGGAGGGAAGATTGGAATGTATTTCCCCAAGGATGTTCTTAGAGTTATGAAAATCAGCAAAAGTGATAAGGCTATTTTGACCCCTTTATCCAATCGCAAGATGGTTATAGAACTGCTGAACTCGACTGCATAAATGTTTTAAAAACACAGATTTAGCATATTATTCGTTACCGCTCAGGAACATCTCCACCCTGCAAAGGTAGGCTGATATCCTGTTGTCTTTGATCTCCACGTCAAAACCCTTGATTGTAGCCCTTGTGATTATGCCTTTTCTCTTGAAAATAGGAAGGTCTGAGGCTTCTTCTATCGCATTCTTTGCAGCTTTCTCCCAGCTTTCCGGGGATTCACAGAGCCTGCAAAAATAACCATTAAATACAGGCGTGTACATACTCCTTAAGCAATGAACTCCACTGCTTTCAAACTGGAAGTAGAAAGAATCGGGCACATTCTTGATATGGATGAGTTTAAAATAAACGAGGCGAAAGAGCGCGGCAGGAGCACGCTTATTTCCACCAAGTTTTTCAATAAAGGGGTGTACAGGGTACGGAATGCAAATAACGGCAAGCTTGAGAACATTGCTGTGAACATCGACAAGATAGCTGCTGTCACCTATGCAGGTCTCGTAAAGGAACTGGGGGAGGATTGCGTGGATAAAAACCTGTGGAAGGACGTACCAGAAGGCGAGGCGATTTTTTTCTATTCTCTCAAGCTTGAGAATGACTTTGTGATTTAAGGTTAATCTTAAATACCAAAACGATGGTGATAAGAGGCTCTGCTATTCTTGAATCAAAAATAACACAAGAAGGAATATAAAAACGATGGTTTTCTGGTAGTTATGACAGGTAGTGATTTATTTTTTGGATTGGTGGTTCTTTTTCTTATCGGCGCAGCATCTTCTGTAGTATTGAATAAAAAAGACCGCATTTGCTCCTATATCTCTTTTATAAGTGCAGCCATTGCCTCTCTTCTCGGCATAATCTTCTCATTTTCGGTAATTTTGGGTAATAATTTTGTTTTCAATGTATCAGGCACTTTTCTTAATTTCGGGTTTTTTGTTGACAAGCTCTCTGCCTTTTTCATCCTCATAATATCAATAACCGCATTTGCGGTCTCGATATATTCAACAGGATATGTTAAAGAATATTTCGGGAAAAAGAACATCGGCTACCTGTGTTTCCTCTACAATATTTTCATTCTTTCAATGGTTCTCGTCGTATCCGCAAATAACGCCCTCATGTTCCTGATAGTCTGGGAAATGATGTCCATAATATCCTATTTCCTTGTGGTCTATGAGCATGAGAAACCGGAAACACGGAAAGCCGGCTTCATATACATCGTCATGACCCATATCGGGACAGGCTTCATCCTCCTTTCATTCCTGATTCTTGCAAGTGGAAGCGCAAGTTTCAGTTTCGAAACATTCCGCGCCGGCGTCCTGACAATGCCGCCACTTCTGCGGGATGCGGCATTCCTCTTCGCTCTCATTGGTTTTGGGACAAAAGCGGGGATAGTGCCGCTCCACATATGGCTCCCATACGCGCATCCTGAGGCGCCGAGCAACGTATCCGCGCTCATGTCAGGCGTGATGATAAAAACTGCAATCTACATGCTCATCCGGGTTTCCTTTGACTTCCTCGGGGCAAGTGTCCTGTGGTGGGGAGTACTGCTCCTGATCATAGCTTCCGCATCCGCTCTTCTAGGCGTGATGTACGCTTTGATGGAGCATGACATTAAGCGCCTGCTTGCATTCCACAGCGTTGAGAACATCGGGATAATACTCATCGGGGTGAGCGTGTCCATGATATTCATGTCCACAGGTCATCCTGAGCTTGCTGCCTTCGGTTTGATTGCTGCCCTCTACCATACCATGAACCATGCAATTTTCAAGTCCTTGCTTTTCATGGGCGCAGGCTCGCTTATTTTTTCAACGCACACGAAGAACATAGAGGAGATGGGCGGGCTTTTAAAGAAGATGCCCTGGACAGGGATGTTTTTTCTCATCGGCTCGATAGCCATTTCCGCGCTTCCACCACTCAACGGGTTCGTGAGCGAATGGCTCACATTCCATGCCCAGCTTCTGAGCATCAACCTTTCTGATAATATCACAAAGATAATAGTGCTCTCAAGCGGGGCTGCCCTTGCACTAACAAGCGCGCTCGCTGCGGCGTGTTTTGTCAAGGCTTTCGGGATAAGCTTCCTTGCACTGCCGCGCAGTGAACATGCGAGGAATGCAAGTGAGGCTCCGGGAAGCATGCTTTTCGGGATGGGGATTCTCTCGCTCCTTTGCATCGCCCTTGGCGTGTTGAGCTTTTATTTCCTTCCTGTCCTCGATTCGATAGCCTCGCCGCTTTCTGGTGCAAGCGTGCTTCCAAAAGTCGCATTCGATCTCTCGCTGGCAGCATTGAGCCCTCAGGCAGGAAGCATCTCAACGATATGGATATTCCTACTGCTCTTCGTTTTTGTTCCTGTTCCCTTCCTCCTGTCACTTGCTCTGGGAGGAAGGACAAAGGCAAGGACATACGAAACATGGGGATGCGGACAGCCTGTTTGCACTGCACGGAATGAATATACAGCCACAGGTTTCTCAAAGCCAATACGCATGTGGGGAAGCGGCATCTACCGCCCGCACAGGGAGATACAGACAAGCTACGCGGGCTCGCCTTTCTTCAAGGAGAGGTTTACCTTCGATACGCAGATAGAGCCGATCTTCGAGAAGTATTTCTATGAACCCATAACGCGGCTTGCATTTTTCGTTTCAAGGATATTGAAGGTGATCCAGACAGGCAGCATACACATTTACCTGCTCTACATCTTCATCACGCTTGTAATCGCACTGATATACGTGGGGGTTGGAGGATGAATCCGGTTGCAATAGCGATTTTCCAGATGCTCGTAATAATCGCACTCGCCCCGCTCCTCAGTGGCATAATGAAAAAAGTAAAGGCGTTCTTCCAGATACGCAAGGGAGCGAGCATCTTCCAGCCCTACTATGATATAGCAAAGCTCCTTAAAAAAGATTCAGTGGTATCCGAGAATGCATCATGGATATTCCATGCAGCGCCTGTGATTTCTTTCGTCGCAATACTCGCGGCAGGCATGCTTATCCCGATATACATCTCGGACATGCCGTTCGGTTTTGCGGGCGACCTCATAGCAATCGTATATCTTCTTGCCCTTGCTCGCTTTTTTACAGCGCTTGCTTCCCTTGATACCGGAAGCTCTTTCGGCGGCATGGGAGGGAGCAGGGAGATGTTCGTGGCTTCGATGGTCGAGCCTGCCATGATGCTCTCTATATTTGCCATAGCGCTCAATGTTGGCTCAACAAACCTTGATGTAATTTCCCAGACCGTTTCATCAAGAGGGTTCTCTGCTTTCTCGCCCTATCACCTGCTCGCTTTTGTGGCGCTTTTCATTATCGCTATCGCGGAGACGGGAAGGATACCTGTGGATAACCCCGCCACGCATCTTGAATTAACCATGATACATGAAGCCATGATTCTTGAATACTCGGGAAAACAGCTTGCGCTCGTGGAGCTCGGGGCAATGATGAGAAACCTGCTTGTATTTTCGCTGCTTGCAAACATATTTTTCCCATGGGGCATAGCATCAACCGCAAGTGTAGCAGGAATAGCCGCTGCCCTTGTCGCATTCGTAATAAAAATCGCGGTTCTCGGCGCAGCCATGGCAGTGGTCGAGACATCAACAGCAAAGTGGAGGCTGTTCAGGCTTCCCGACCTCCTCTCAATTTCCCTCATGCTCTCGTTCCTTGCTCTTGTCTCATTTATTATCGTAAAAGGAGGATAATATGTCAGAAATCGTTCTCGGCTCAGGCATAATGCAGCTTTTGATCTCGCTTATACTTGTTTCAACATTTTTGATACTCGGCTCCACGCGCCTTTATTCTTGTGTGAGAGCCTTCGGGATACAGTCATTCCTGCTGGCATGCGTCGCAGGGATAGTGGCATATTCGACAGGAAAATACGACATCTACGTGGTTTCAATCCTGACGCTTGTAATAAAAGCGCTTGTGATTCCATATATTTTCATATACATAATCCGCGAAATTAAGGTAAAAAGGGAAATCGCTCTTTATGTCGGCATATCGCCTTCGCTAATAATCGGCGGCATCCTCGTTGTCATCTCGTACTATCTCATCCGCTCCATAAACCTCATCGAGCTTTCAAGTTTCGCGCTTTCAGCTTCCATGTCCATGGTGGCAATAGGGCTCTTCATTATGATAAGCCGAAAGAAAGCCATAATGCAGATGCTCGGCATACTGGTAATGGAAAATGGGCTTTTCCTCGGCGCGATATCGCTCACATACGGCATGCCCCTGCTCGTTGAGCTCGGGATATTCTTCGATGTACTGATAGGTGCGCTTATTATGGGCATAATGATTTTCAGGATAAACAGGACATTCGAGAGCATCGACACAGATATGCTCAAAACACTGATAGGCTGATAACATGATAGAATATCTGCTTCTTGCCCCGATCATAACAAGCATAGTGTGCTTTTTCACAAAAACCCGCAAACAGGTTGAGGCGGTGAGCCTGACAGGTTCGGTAGTCACGCTTGTTCTCGGGCTGGTACTCGTTTCACAGGTTTACCTGAACAACATAATCGTCTCATGGACGAATTTCCTCTTTGCCGATACGTTAAGCGCCTTCATCGTACTCATTGTTTCCATCGTTGGTTTTGTGGCTTCGCTTTACTCTTTGGGTTACATGGGGCATGAACTTGAGAAAGGCACAATGGATTTGCGAAGATTGAGAATATACTACGGGCTTTTCCATATCTTCATGTTCACCATGCTGCTTGTCGGGGTTACGAACAACCTCGGTCTCTGGATCGCCATTGAGATGACCACCCTTGTCTCCGCCCTCCTGATGATACTGTACTCGAAAAAATCCTCGGTCGAAGCTGCCTGGAAATACATGATAATTTGTACTGTCGGCATCACGTTTGCGCTGTTCGGAACCATACTCACATACTTTGCGGCGGTCAAAATCCTGGGCGAGAGCGGTGATGCGCTCAACTGGACATCGCTTGTCTCTGTGGCAGACCAGTTCAACCCGACTATAATGAAGATAGCATTTGTTTTCATCCTCATAGGCTATGGTACAAAAGCAGGGCTTGCCCCCATGCACACATGGCTACCCGATGCCCACAGCGAAGCCCCGACTCCAGTAAGCGCGCTTCTTTCTGGGGTGCTTTTGAACTGCGCCATGTATGGCATTATCAGGTTTTACACAATAGCCACAAGGTCAACAGGAGCAGCTTTTACGAGCAACCTGCTTATCATATTCGGGCTTCTTTCCCTTGGCATTGCAGTGCCTTTCATACTTCTCCAGGAAGACTACAAGAGAATGCTTGCATACTCAAGCGTTGAGCATATGGGAATAATCGCCATCGGCATAGGCTTCGGGGGGATTTTCGGGATATTCGGGGCGATACTGCACATGTTCAACCACGCCATGACAAAATCCCTCATGTTCTTCGGCGCGGGTAATGTACTGCAAAAACACGATACAAAGGAAATATTCCACGTTAGCGGACTTGTTAAATCAATGCCGTACACGGGAGCGATGTTCGTCATCGGCGGGCTTGCAATCACAGGCTCCCCTCCTTTTTCCATCTTCATAAGCGAATTCATCATACTTGCAGCAGGGTTCCTGCAGGGGCATATAATCGCGGCAATACTTTTCTTATTGTTTATAATAATAATATTCGCAGGCTTCTTCAACAACGTCAGCAAAATGGTTTTCGGGGAGCCGAAAGCAGGAGTAGAGAAGGGCGAAGTGAGCAGGTGGACGCTTGGGGCAATGGCTATATTGCTTGTGTTCGTGATTGTGCTCGGGGTTTACATTCCACCTTCATTCTACAGGATGATAATGAAAGTTGTGGAAATTGTGAGATGAGAGCATGGATATAGAACAAATCAGGAAAGATTTTGGAAGCGATATTCTCGATGAAAAAATCTTGGGCAATGAGATTTATTTTACTATAAAAGAAGAGGCTGCCGTGAGAGCCTGCGACCACTTATACCACCATCTCGGCGCTCCCCTTGTTTCCATCTTTGCCACAGACGAGAGAAAAAAAGATGGATGCTTCAGAATACACTATGTGTTCTCCTCACTATCATCCCTGAAAGATGACAGAACTGCAACAAACGTATTCATAATAATACAAATAAATATCGATGAAAAAGCACCTCATTTCCGTTCCATCACGCCGAAGATTCCCTCAGCCAACTGGTACGAGCGCGAGATACAGGATATGTTCTGTTTGATACCAGTAGGACACCCTGACCCGAGGAGGCTTATTAATTTCGAGGACTGGCCGACTGGATTGTATCCGCTGCGGAAGGATTTTGATATAACGACAAAAGCAGAGCGCGTTCAGGGCGAATACAGGTATCGCAGGGTGGAGGGCGAGGGAGTGTATGAAATCCCGGTTGGACCCGTGCATGCTGGCGTTATCGAGCCGGGGCATTTCAGGTTCAGTGTGGCAGGTGAGCCCGTTCTCAACCTTGAGATAAGGCATTTCTATACCCACAAAGGCGTGGAGAAACTATTCGAGAACATGTCCATCGACAAAGCGGTATTCCTTGCCGAACGTGTTTCTGGAGACAACTCGGTCGCACATGCTGTGGCTTTCTGCCAGGCTGTTGAGAAAATTGCAGGTATGGATATCCCTCCCCGCGCTAAATATATCCGTACAATCCTGATGGAACTTGAGCGCCTGTATAATCACCTGGGAGATATAGCAGGTATCGCGACCGATGTGGCTTATGCTTTCGGTGCAGCGCATGCCAATTTTCTTAAGGAAGAGATATTACAGCTAAATGAAGTAATTACAGGCAGCAGGCTTCTGCGGGGTATGAACGCCATAGGCGGCGTCAGGCGCGATATAGGTGATAAAAAGGAGATAATCCTGCAAAAACTCGCTTCCATAAAGAGCGATTTTAAGGAATTGATGGAGCTCCTCTTTGCATCGCCTTCTGTTGCTGACAGGATAGAAACAACTGGAAGAATCTACAATGATATAGCAAGAGAGCTTCATGTCGTCGGTCCTGCTGCGCGCGCCTCGGGGATCGACAGGGACACAAGACGGGATTACCCTTACGCTGCGTATGCCGAACTTGATTTCAAAGTACCTGTGCTTAAGAGCGGCGACGTCAATGCAAGGACAAGGGTACGCGCGGACGAAGTGTATGAATCCATTGACATAATTGAGCAGGCGCTTTCCCGTCTTCCGGACGGCGATATTAAATATGTTTTTAAGGAAATTCCCGACGGGTATGCCCTCGGATATACCGAGGCACCGAGGGGAGAGGCGCTCTACTGGGTGATGATAGAGAACAACAGGATCGAGCGGTGCAAGGTGCGAGACCCTTCGTTTTGCAACTGGCTTGCGATAGAGTATGCTGTTCTCGATAATATCGTACCCGACTTCCCGATAATCAATAAAAGTTTAAGTTTATCGTATTCTGGCAATGATATGTAGGTGAAAAGATGTTCAACATCCTGAAAAAGACTTTAAAAACAGGCACTGTAACTACTGATTATCCCGAAAAACCAGATGCTGCGCCTTCGGGATTTCGCGGAAAACCTGAAATTCTCTACGATAAATGCACATCCTGCGGAAAATGCATAGCAGTATGTCCTCCAAATGTTATCCGGCTTGGTGAAGGAAAGCTCTCATTATCGTATTTCGGATGTATTTTCTGCGGCAGGTGCGAGGAGGTTTGCCAAGAAGGCGCCATAAAGCTCACGCAGGAGTATGAACTTGCTTCAAGTACAAAGGATGGCGCCATGGAGCTCAACGAAAGGATAGAAAAAATATTCGGGAGATCCTTGCACATACGCGAGGTGGATGCGGGTTCGTGCAACGCATGCGAGGTGGAAGTGAATGCACTATCCAATCCGGTTTACGACATCGAGCGCCTCGGCATACATATTGTAGCATCCCCGCGCCATGCGGATATGCTGCTCGTTACGGGTCCTGTGACAAGGAACATGGAGATTGCCCTCCGCAAGACATACGATGCCACGCCCGAGCCAAAGCTTGTGGCAGCCATGGGTTCGTGCGCGTGCTCGGGAGGCATATTCGGCGACACATACGCAAGTGGAGGCGGCGTGGACAGATTCATTCCGGTGGATGTGTATATCCCGGGATGCCCGCCCAGACCGCAAGCTGTGATATTCGGGCTAATGCTGGCTCTTGATAAGCTTGATAGGAAAAAGACCCCGTATTTAAATACGGGGACAAAGGAGGTAAAGGCATGACAAAGTACGAAATACTGGTGGCTACGGATGGCTCTGAGTACGGAAGGAAGGCTGAAATCGCTGGGATGAAGATTACGCGGTCGTATAATATCCGCATGGCTGCAATCTACGTGGCTGTGGGCAGCAAGGACTCGGAGCGCGAGGAACGCGTGGCGAAAGGCGAGGAGGTGCTCAACCGCGTGGTGGAAACAGGTGCTTCCATGGGTGTTGAAGTGAATAAACTGCTTGTCGGTGTCAGCATGCAGCGCATGCCGCAGCAGGGCGCGATGGCTGATTCGATAGCAAGAGCCATTCTCGATGCCGCTGAGAAATACAGGGTGCATACCATCGTGCTCGGAGGCAAGGGCGAAAGCGAGATCAACCCGGAGCTCGGGAGCGTGGCACAGGCTGTTGTCAGGAAAGCCAAGTGCACAGTGCTGGTGGCGAGGTAGGGAAAAAGGAATATGCGTGAAATTATCCTCTACTCCCGCACAGGGAGAACGGATTCAAG
>DAHXMQ010000193.1 GCA_027371625.1 Candidatus Methanoperedentaceae archaeon
GGATTCCAAGGTGGCTGTGATGATTGACAGGGTATTCCCGGAATTCAAATCACTGGTTCCCGCGTGCTCACGGAAATCCCTTGCAGCAGGCATACCTTCGATTTTTGGATTCACGGTGTATAACTCGATAAGCCAGGCAGCAAAATCCGGGAAAATACCATTCCCGTGCAACAGGGAGAAGATCCTTGGAGGACATGCGCTGCTTATCAGGGGTAATCCTCTTTATTTTAATGGGGCCGCTGAGATTTGAACTCAGGTCTCATGCACCCCAAGCATGAAGGATGGACCAATCTACCCTACGGCCCCTCGGTTTGATGAGCCCACTAAGAGAAAAGGTCATCAAAGGTGCACAGCCTTAGTTATCCTGTCAGTATTTTATTCTTTCTGATTGCCGATTGCTTTAGGGTTAACTTTTTCTATATCTTGGAAAACTTTAAGCATATATGCGCTTTGACCTCCACATACACTCAAACCATTCCTCGGACAGCAACCTTTCAGTGGACGACATCCTGAAGCAGGCTGTAAAAAGAGGGCTTGACGGGATTGCGATATGCGACCACAATACAGTTGAAGGAAGCCTTCATGCAAGGAGGCGCGCAGGGGAATTGAACCTGCCTTTGCTTGTTATTTCGGGAGTGGAAGTTTCAACAACACGTGGGCACCTTATCATACTCGGTATAACAGAAAACATCCAGCCTGAGCTTTCGCCGCAGGAAACAATCAGGATTGCCCATCAAAAAGGCGGTGTGGTAATAGCACCGCATCCCTTCAAGGCGAGAAGTATAGGAAATGTGGATGGTCTCGAGGTTGATGCTATAGAGACCTTCAATTCAAGGTGCATATTCGGTGAAAACCTGAAGGCAAAAGAGAGGGCACAGGCGCTTGGAAAACCCGAAGTCGGAGGTAGCGATTCCCATATGCTTTCAACAATAGGTCTTGGATATACTGAAATAGAGGCTGAATCAGGCGAGGAAGCGGTACTTTCAGCCATCAGAGCAGGAAGAACCTGCTCCGGAGGTGAGGTCGCTCCGTTGTATGTCGTTGTTATTCAGGTTTTGCGAGGACTTTTCCGCAGGCTTCACGGCAAGATTTTTCAATAATGAATTTAGAATATAAGTTAATATGGCGGAATACGATGTCATTGTTGTAGGAGGAGGAATCAGCGGGCTATTGTCTGCCCTCACCCTTTCAAGACACGGGAAGAAAGTCCTTGTGCTTGAAAAAGACAGCAGCGTGGGAGGCAACTGCAATAGCTACGTGGTGGATGGCTTCCAGGTGGACACAGGCGTGCATGCTATCACCCATCTGCGTGAAGGACCGCTGCGGCGATTGATGGATGAATATTTTACATATATGCCCTTATTTTTGGATTTTGGGCATTACTTTGTACGCACGGAGAAAGGTCTTACGAAACTGCCCTCCAATATCACGGAGTTTGTCACTTTTGACATCCTGCCCAGAAAAGACAGGCTCATGCTATCGCAGGCATTGACAAAAGCCATTACACAGGTTACATTCGGAATGCTGGAAGCCAATCAATCGGTGTACGATTACCTGCCAAAGGGGCTGTCCAAAGACACATACGATTTTGTGGATGCAGTCGCTCATTCCCTCTCAGGAAAATCCATGAAAGAGACATCGGTTCACCGCGTATTATACGGGAGCAGCTTTGTCAGGGACAGCGTTTCAGAGGATATTTTCGAGGTTGTACAGGAGAATTCTGCATACACTTCCCTGATAACCGACAGGCTGTCAAAATACCAGTTGACAGGTCATCTTTCAGCCCTAAGCAGGCTTGCGACCAATAAAATAGCCTATGCGCAGGCATACCCGCGCGGCGGTTTGAAATCCCTTTTAAATGCGGTTTTATACTCGATGCCAGGAAACGTTGAAATAAAAACAAATTCAAGGGTAAAGGAGATACTTACAGAGAACGGAAAAGTAACTGGAGTTTCCACTGAATGCGATTCTTTCAAATCCGATAGTGTCGTTTATGCAGGTTTTGTAAAAAACCTTCCCTCTCTTATCTCTCTGCTTTCCGATTATAAGGAAAAACGTTCCCGCATCGACCAGACGCTGAGTCTTACCATCTGGTTGGGCTTGAGCGAAAAAATGAAGGAATTTGATTATATGGGCTCTGAGATATGGTTCAAGGACGGCGCATACTGGGCTATGCCTATCAGCAATTACGATGAATGCATTGCGCCGAAGGGCAAGCAGCTTGTGGGGTTCACATTCGTTATTGATGACAAAAAGAATATCGAAGATGAAAAGAAGCGGGCATTTGAATTAATCCTGCGGGCACTTCCTGGAATCGAGAAAAAGATTGAAATGACTCATTACCAGGTGACAATCCCTGAAAAGGCTGCTGTAACCCTCAACGGCTATTTTGCCGGACCGCGTTCGCCCATTTCAAACCTATACCTTGCCGGAACAGACACGGATAAACGAAGCATGGGAATCACAAGAGCTGGATATTCGGTGCTTGAGCTTCTGAGGGCATTGAAAGAGGATAAAATTATTT